>CAXTNZ010000196.1:0-14226 GCA_964245695.1 uncultured bacterium
ACCACAGCTTTAACAAAAGTAGCTTACGCGCTGAGTGTCGTCACCACAGCTTTAACAAAAGTAGCTTACGCTTGTATGTTTGTAATGAAAGCTTTAATGTTGGTAGCGATCACTTGTATGTTTGTAATGAAAGTTTTAATATTTGTAGCGGGTGTAGGGTAATTCTTGCTACTTAGAAGCCAAAAATTCTTGAACAGTTAGAATCTCAATACCCCTCCAGGGGTTTAGCACTAGCAAATCATCATCTCCGGTAACAATACACTCTGCTTGACCACTGAGTGCTAATTCCAAATATTTGTTATCTTTTGGGTCTCGGCATTCATTAATCTGCTCAGTCACGTCAATAAACTGAGCGTTTTCTGTTAAATCTTCTATAAATTCTTGCCGCCTTTCTTTGGTAAGATACCTATCAAATTTGGGACGATATAAAACCTCTTCTAACTCTGATAAGACAGAATTTGATAATACGATAACGCCAATAACAGTAGCTTGATCTAATGCCTGACGTGGCTTGCTTTGACTAAACAAAAATGCACTAATCAGCACATTAGTATCAAATACAAACCGTCGATTATTCGTCATCATTCAAAATCGATTCTAAGATTTCAGGCGTTAATCCTCGCTCTTGTGCTTCAAGGCTAGCTTTATCCATCGTGTTTCTCAAGCGTGCGATCGCCTCAAGTCTCGGAGTTGTAAATTGAGACTGCATAATTGCCGCAATCTTAAGTTGCAATTGTTCACGTTCTTCTTCAGTGGCATTGCGGTATGCCTCTGCTACCTCAAAGGGAACTTTGATGGTAATTTCTTCTTTAGTAATCATGGCTTGTTTGCTTCCATAATTTCTCATCTTTAATCATGTTACTTCCTTGGCTTGTGAGTTCCTCAGCTTACATATTTGTAACGATCGCACTTATTGTCGTCACCACAGCTTTAACATTGGTAGCGATCGCATTAGACCTCTAGAGTGATTTTGACTTACGTCAAAATCGTCCCTCCCCTACGTTCGCGCAGCGTCTCGAAGAGAGGGGAGGGAAAAAAGATAAATAATAGCCCCCCTTCCCTTGCAGGGAAGGGGGGTTGGGGGGTTAGGTCACAATTGTGTTTGATTATATTACCAGCGCGATCGCCCGATCCCCCAACAGCGATAAACTGACAAATAGACAATATTCCCCAATCACAACATGTCAGTTACTTCTACACCCTCACTACGCGAGCAACAACATCCTTTAATTCGTCAGTTGGCTGATACTATTGAAGTTGCTTGGCATCAGCACCTTGATTTATCACCTTACCATTTGCCCGCAGAGTTGGGATATGTAGAAGGTAGACTCGAAGGTGAAAAACTGACGATTGAAAATCGCTGCTATCAAACACCGCAGTTCCGCAAGATGCACTTGGAACTAGCCAAAGTGGGAACTATGCTGGATATTCTGCACTGCGTCATGTTTCCCCGTCCAGAATACGACTTGCCGATGTTTGGTTGCGATTTAGTCGGGGGTAGAGGTCAAATTAGTGCAGCGATCGCTGATTTATCTCCGCTTTCAGAACGCACTTTACCAGAAGCGTATAACTCTGCACTCTCTGCGTTACCTGCAATCAACTTTTCTCAACCCCGTGAATTACCGGAATGGGGAGATATCTTTTCGGAATTTTGTATCTTTGTTCGTCCCGGTTCTCCCGAAGAAGAAACGCTGTTTTTGTCACGCGTGCGAGACTTTTTAGATATTCATTGTACGAGAGCGATCGCTTCCCATCCCGCTTCACCAGAACAAGTATTAAAAATTATCGCCGGACAGCATAATTACTGCACCAAACAGCAACAAAACGACAAAACCCGTCGCGTACTTGAAAAAGCCTTTGGTTCAGATTGGGCTGAAAATTATATGACTACAGTGTTATTTGACTTACCAAATTAATCATTTGCATTAGAACGTATATAGCGGTTATCAATTGCGTGTAGTACAGATTATTTGTAGGGGCACAGCACAGAATAGCCCCTACCACGTACCGCATCCACTCCTAGAACCGCTATAAATACAAAAATAAGCCGAGTGAGGAAATACAAAAAAATCACAATTTTGAATTGTGATTTTTTTTTCCTACTGGTCACTTTGTATTCATAACTATTACTCAAAATGCTGAAAACAGCTTATATGTAGGCTCTGTTACGTTTTCCAGTAACTCATGAATGTAGAATTCAGAAAACAATAGTTCAATGGAGTCATAAAAAAGCAGCACATAAAGCAGTGAAGTCTTTGGAGTTTATATCTAAAGATAGTCTTTTTTTTAGTAGGTATAAACAACCAATACTATCAGGTTGACTATAAATTTCCGGAAACTATGATGTTGGCAATACTCTGTATTATTTCAATTACCGAGAGAGATTAAAAAAGAATAAAGGTAAAATTTGTAGTAGCTCTCGCCATCTTAAATGATTCGTAAATATTGCGTTTTGACTATTGAATGCCAGATAGTAGATTGCTATTTGTCAAGAAATAAATTTCCGGAGATTTACTTTCTTAGTTCATAGCTAAAATCCGTTGAAATTGATATCTTGCACTATTTTCATTAAGTTCCCTCACCCGCCAGGTGTTATAAACCTCTGGCTTATAGCGAAAGTCCTCTTTAAGAGGACTAGACATAAATTTCAGTCCATTAAAATGGACTTGAGCTATTAGCCCAGAACTGTAAGTTCCGGGTGGGCTATGGTTCTAATTGAGAATGCTGCTAGATGTGAAAACACTAGCTTTAAACCACTGTTATTTATCATCAAGGAGGCTGGCTGGAAAGCCAAAAACCCTTTTTGACTAATCCAAAGCCTAAGCTTTTTTTACTTCAATCAGCACCATTCAGAGAAACGGGCAAAATATACCATGTCAAGGGTGAATGAGAATTCAAGGTCAAGCGAACAACCACTTGATCAACCTAAGATTTGGTGGGGTGTGGCTGTAGCCCTACCAGTAGTCATCGCCGCTGGGGTACTAGGTACAGCCAGAATTGAGCAGCTAAAAAAGCTAAGCACATCAGTACCAGTAGCACCAGTTGCTACTAGTATCAGTGCTGTGGGGCGCTTGGAACCGCGAGGAGAAGTCATTAAACTATCCGCCCCAACCGCAGGACTGCAAGCCTCTTCACGAGTTGAGCAAGTCCTGGTGAAAGAAGGAGAGCGAGTCAGGAAAGGTCAAATAGTGGCGATTTTGGATAACCATGATAGCCAAACAGCAGCAGTCGAAGAAGCCAAAGCAAAACTGCAAGAATCCCGCGCGAATTTAGCGCAAGTAAGAGCTGGTTCGCCAAGAGACATTCAAGCTCAAAAAGCGGTAATTGCTCGCCTACAAGCTCAGTTAAGAGGAGAAAGTGAAGCTCAGCAAGCAACGATCGCTCGCATTGCAGCTCAGTTAAGTGGGGAAAAAATTGCCCAACAAGCAACGGTTAATCGTCTAGAAGCCGAACTGCAAGGACAACGAGATACTTTAAGAGCCACCGTTTCTCGCGTCGAAGCAGAAGCTAACAATGCTCAAGTCGATGCTCGACGCTATGAAACATTATACAAAGAAGGTGCGATTTCTCAGCAAGAATGGGACAGAAGACGCTTGAGTGCGGTAACTTCTTCTCAGCAAGTTGCAGAAAGCCAAGCTAGTTTAAGACAAGCAAAAGCAACTTTACAACAGCAACTTGCCGAAGCTAGGGCAAACCAAATACAAAGTCAAGCAACTTTACAACAGCAGTTGATCGAAGCCAAAGTCAACCGCGATAAAACTATAGCGACTCTGCAAAGGCAAATTGACGAAGAAAGAGCCAAATTCAACAGACTTTTAGAAGTTCGCCCCACCGATGCTCTGATAGCACAATCTCAAGTTAGTAATGCGATCGCCACTGTCAGAAAAGCCCAAGCAGACCTGAAATTAAGCTACGTTGCCGCACCCATCCCCGGAGAAATCATCAAAATTCACACCAAGGCGGGAGAAAACATGAGCGTAGATGGCATCGCTGAGATTGGACGAACCGATCAAATGATTGCCACTGCTGAAGTCCCCGAAGACAGCATTGGTAAAGTGCGTCTCGGTCAAAAAGCCACAATCAGCAGTGATAATGGGGCTTTTGGTGAGCAATTACAGGGAACTGTCGTTGAGATTGGCAGAAAAATTGGCAAAAAAGACGTTCTAAATACAGATCCGGCGGCAGATGTGGATGCCAGAGTCGTAGAAGTAAAAATCGCCTTGCCTCAAGAAGCTAGCCAAAAAGTTGCCGGTTTAACTAACGCCAAAGTGGTTGTTGAAATTAACATCTAGCTATTACCTTCTCGCTACAATATTACTTCTTTTTTCTACTCCTTGGAGTCCTTCTGGTGCGAGACGCTCCGCGTTGGCGTTGGCGGAGCCGGATAGTAGAGAAGCCTCTCGAACGTGAGTGCGTCTTTGCTATTGAGAAGAGAAGGCGTACTTGGCGGTTCGTATTTCTTCTCCTCCTGGCATTTTTGACTGTAGCCGTTCCTAAAAAAAGATTAAATATTTTGCGATCAGCACAAAAATAATCGCCATCACCCATCTCCATTTTTGAAAAAATACAATGCTTTTACGCCTATAAAATGAGTAAAAAAATACCTTTAGCATGGCTACAACTGACACGCGAAACAACTCGCCTTGTCGTGGCTCTGGCAGGAATTGCCTTTGCCGATGTTCTCATGTTTATGCAACTTGGTTTCCGCGACGCTCTGTATTATAGTAACGTGCGGATGCACAGCAGCTTGCAAGGTGATATTGTTTTAATTAATTCTCAATCTAACGCTGTCCTGGCGATGAAAAGCTTTTCACAAAGGCGGTTATATAAAGCTTTAGATTTACCAGCAGTACAATCTGTTCAACCTATATATTTAGGGTACGTCAGCTGGAAAAATCCTGTAACAGGTCGCCCTCGTAGTATTCTCACCTTAGCTATGAACCCAGAAGTTAATGTATTTAACTTGCCTGGAGTTCAAGAAAATTTAGATAAACTTAAACTACCCGATGTAGTTTTATATGACCGTTCTTCTAGGACAGAATATGGTCCGATTGTGGCTAACTTTGAGCAAGGGAAAAGTGTAACAGCAGAAGTTGGAGATAGGCAAATTAAAGTAGCAGGACTATTTACCTTAGGTGCATCATTTGGAGCAGATGGTAATTTAATTACTAGTGATGTTAACTTTTTTAGAATATTTAGGAATCGCCCGCGAGGATTGATTGATATTGGGTTGATTAGATTAAAACCAGGAGCAGATGCTACTTTGGTTGCCCAACAATTGAGAACTTATTTACCTCAAGAAGTCAATGTTTTAACTAAAGAAGAATTTATTGACTTTGAAAGAAATTATTGGGCAAACAGTACAGCAATCGGTTTTATTTTCACCCTAGGGACAATCATGGGTTTTGTTGTAGGAACCGTGATTGTTTATCAAATACTTTATAGCGAAGTTACAGAACACTTATCTGAGTACGCTACTCTAAAGGCAATAGGCTATACGCAAAACTACTTGTTATTTGTCATTCTTCAAGAAGCTTTAATTTTAGCAGTTTTAGGATACATGCCTGGATGGGCTTTTACGATGTTTTTATATAATATGGCTAAAGACGCAACCCTTTTACCAGTTTTTATGAGTTTTGCTCGTGCCATAATGGTGCTAATTTTAACTATTTTAATGTGCTTTATTTCTGGTGCGATCGCAGTGCGTAAATTACGGGCGGCTGACCCAGCGGATATATTTTAAGTTAGGATTTAATAATTGTGAGTTTAAAAGCATGAATTCTGAATTAAATTGATAGAAAAAATATGTTTTTCTAACTACTAACTATACGCTCATGACAAAAAAACCTGTAATTGATATTAAAAGTCTCAACCACTACTATGGCAAAGGTTCATTGAAAAGACAAATTTTATTTGACATTAACCTGGAAATTTATTCAGGAGAAATTGTAATTATGACGGGACCATCAGGTTCAGGTAAAACAACATTACTGAGCTTGATTGGCGGTTTGAGGTCTGTGCAAGAGGGAAGTCTAAAATTTTTAGGTGAAGAACTATTCGGAGCCAGTCAGAGCAAACTGGTGCAAATCCGGCGTAACATTGGTTATATTTTCCAAGCTCACAACTTGCTGAATTTCTTAAACGCTAGGCAGAATGTGCAAATGGCGGTAGAACTGAGCAAAGAGATTTCTAAGCAACATGCTATTAATAAATCAGAAGCGATGCTTCAAGCCGTAGGTTTAGACGATAGGATTAATTACTTTCCAGACAATCTTTCTGGTGGACAAAAACAAAGAGTAGCGATCGCTCGCGCTTTGGTGAACCATCCCCCACTAGTGCTAGCAGACGAACCAACAGCAGCTTTAGACAAACAATCAGGACGCGATGTTGTAGAAATAATGCAAACTCTTGCCAAAGAGCAGGGAACCTCTATTTTGTTGGTGACTCACGATAACCGCATTTTGGATATTGCCGATCGCATCTTGGAAATGGAAGATGGTCGTTTAGCCCGTAATTCCCAAAGTGCGGTGGGGAATTATTAGTAGTAGAGTTAAACATCACAACTCGTAGCAATCTTGCGGTATTATTGGTATTTTTTACAGCCTGTTATAAACCGCATATGCACCAACACTCTAACCTACCTCCTGAACGTCCCACAAATCCCTTACCCTTGTCTGTAGTTTCATCTAGCAATTCTTTGAGCAAAATTCGTCTTGTTGCTACAGATATGGATGGTACCCTGACGCAGCGAGGCAAATTTACTTCTGCCTTATTACAAGCTTTGGAGAATTTAGCCGCAGCTGATATAAAGGTACTGATTGTTACCGGACGTTCAGCCGGGTGGGTGAGTGGATTAAGTAGCTTGATGCCGATCGCTGGTGCTATAGCGGAGAACGGCGGTATATTCTATTCATCTGATAGTGAACCGATAGCTTTAACGCCCATTCCCGATTTAGCAGTTCATCGGCAGCATTTAGCAGTGGTTTTTGAGCAATTACGAATCAAGTTTCCCCAAATCCGAGAATCTGCCGATAATCGCTTTCGCATCACCGACTGGACTTTTGATGTAGCTTCTTTGAGTGCAACTGAAATTCAAACCTTAGGTAATCTCTGTCAACAACTCGGTTGGGGATTCACCTACAGCAACGTGCAGTGTCACATTAAACCCTTGGGGCAAGATAAAGCTGTAGGATTATTGCAAGTGTTGCGAGAATACTTGCCTGAGTACTCCCCTGAAGAAGTTGTCACCGTTGGCGATAGTCCCAATGATGAAAGTTTATTTGATCAGCTTTATTTTCCGGTTTCTGTGGGTGTGGCGAATGTGATCGAGTATGCGAATCAGTTGCAGCATCAACCTATTTATATCAGCACGGCTAGTGAAGGCGAAGGATTTTGTGAGTTATCTAGTTATCTGTTGCAAGCCGTGGAAATACAGAATAATATTTAATCCTGGGGAATTGCAGATTGTATTTGTAGGGGCACAGCTAGCTTTTGCCCCTACCTGTTGTGTGTTCATTTAGGTGGGTTTGATATAACATCTAGTCTTCTTTGGAAATCGGATTCTTGGTTGCAGGGATAAATTATTTAACATGTAGCAGCGATGTCTGGCGACAAGCCGCTACTCTTCGGACGCTTTGCGAAAGCCAACGCGGCTACGCCAGCTAAGCAGACAAATTCGTTTAAAATAAATTCGTAGCACTGAATATAACCATGACAGCTACTTTACCTGTCGCGCTCGAATCGGAAATTTTCTACCCCAGTGCTGATGGTGAACCAGTGGCAGAAACCTACGACCACTTTTATGCCTTGCTAACCACCCTGGAAGTCTTAAAACAATATTTGGCAGATACTCAAGCAACTGTTTTAGCAAATCAATTTCTTTATTATGCTCAAGGGTTTCCCAAGTTGCGGGTAGCCCCAGATGTGATGGTGATTTTTGATGTCACACCCGGTGGTCGAGACAACTATAAAATCTGGGAGGAAGGTCAGATACCTAGTGTCATTTTTGAAATGACATCCTTTGGTACTAAAGACCAAGACCAAATCTTTAAAAAGACCCTCTATGAGCAGTTAGGAGTAAAGGAATACTGGCTATTTGACCCCAAAAGCGAGTGGCAAGAAGAACAGCTACGCGGCTATCGCCTGCGAGGAGAAATTTACGAGCCGATATCCGATGCCCGCTGTGAACCGTTAAAGTTACGGTTACAAGTTGAGGGACGGCTAATTGGTTTTTATAGAGAGGATACTGGAGAAAAGCTGCTGATCCCTGACGAACTAGCACAGGCGCTACGGCAAGAAGTTGTCGCAAGGCAGCAAGCAGAAGAACGTGCCGAACAAGAACGTCAACGTGCAGAACAAGAACGCCAACGTGCAGAACAGGCACAAGCGCAGGTAGAACAGTTGAAAGCAAGGTTGCGCTCGCTTGGTATTGACCCTGATGCTGAGTAGACTTCTTGCATAAGTGGGTTTCATTTGCGCGGCAGGTGCGCTGCCTCACCAACGCACTGCCTTGTTTATCTGCGTTTATCTGCGTTTATCTGCGGTTAATTATTCATTTTTTGGGAATGAATGCGAGAAGTCTAGTAATGCAAGGTGTAATTTTAAAAACTAGTACTGAAATGAAATAAGAAAAATTGCAAAGAAGGTTGCGATCGCTCCGCATTTTCCCTGATGCTATTGTGAAACAAACAATAGAGCTTCTATGCAGGGCAAGCAATCATTGATCAAGCAGTGGTTAAGCCACAGGCGAAAGTTACGACTTTGGACTTTCTTGTTACTCTTAGTTTTCAGTGCGATCGCTATCTTTCTGTTTCACCCCCGACCTCAGCAAGCAGTCAAACGCGAAAGCAATTACGCTATTCACACGCGACAGAACTTCAATCAGCCTCAATTTTACCCAGTAACGCCAACCGAGAATTTTAAGCTGTATCGACCTGTCGGTGAGTGGGTAGGAAAGCTGATCTTACCCACAAAGGAGCAGATGCAGGCGAAATCCGACTGGTCGTGGTTGCTAGTTCAACATGCGCCAACTCAAGCGCAAAACCTCATCGGTCAAGTTGTTCGTTTGGAATGGAAAAATAACCCAGAGGTACAATCTTACCTACGGGCCACAACGCGAGATGTGCATTTCACTCCTGGTGCCAAAAAGACTGAACGAAAGGGATTTGTCCTTCCAAATCGCCTCGATAATCGTCCGCATGTGGGACCGCTACAGTCACTCGCCGGCGCCAGACCGAATGATGATGTAATTGTTTCCTTCGATAGTCCTGAAGTAGTGGCGGGTAGTGACGGTAAGCCAGTTCTCCAAATTGAGAAAGAACCAATATTGACAACTGGACGCTTCTACGCATTAGTGAAAATCCTGAAACCAGAAGCAACAAGTAGCACCTATCTTGCTCCCAAAGCTTGTCCGGGATCGCTTCCCTGTCCGAGCGATTACTTCCGCGTGCGTCATTACAATCCAGCATCCGGGAACTTTGACGGACCAGAGGGAACAGTAAGGATTCCCCAACAGGTTTTGGATACGCGGGCATTCTTTCAATTTACACCGCGCCAAATAGAAGCATCCCCCGTTGGGACAAAAGGCTGGTATATATACGGAGCTAGAGATGCAAAAGGTGTATTTGTTGCTCAGGGACTAGCACCGCGATCGCTCTTCCAACTACAGCCAGATCGGGTATTGTTGGGAACAGAGGCGGGGTTAAAATACATCAAAGTACAGAATTGGCTGAATATCAAGCAAAAAAAAGGCAAGATAGAAAAAGTTTTGGTAGATGGGACAGCAACCCAATCACAGCAGGCGCTATCAAACTGGCAACAAGGGGATAGAGCGATCGTTGTCCACATATACGGCGGAATCGGCGGCAAAAAGGGTGAGTTGGGCGCACTACGTCTACTGAATACTGTCCCCGGACACTTTGCCTTTGGGCTGGCTCAAGTGGTTCGCGACCCCTTCACTAAAGAGTTACAGTTTGACATCAAATATCAACAGGTTTACGGTCACGGTACTGATGCGTTGATGTCTGGGACACACAACTGGGCAAACTATATGGGCAACTTTCAATGGGGATGGGCAGCAACGCGACCCGTTTCCGATGTCCTGATTAAGTTTGATCCCGTGACGCAAGACTATGATTTTGATGGCATTAAGCTCTCACCTGTGCAGGAATTTATGCACCAGTTGCAGATCATGATGGCTCGCTATCGCGTGGGAGATGGCACGGGAAGTGCTACAGTTACCCCCGCAACTTCTTGCGTTCAAGACTCTGGTCAAGCACTATACATTACGCTTAAAGTCATCCAACAGCGAGTTGCCGCAACCCCTGCAATCCAACAGTGGCTAAACGCCCATCCCAACGATCCCCAAACTTTGCGCTTTGGGCAGCTAGTCTCTCTGGGTTCATTGCTAGAACGGCAATTAACTCCTTTGGGGATAGTCCGCGCTGACTGGGAGAGCAATGCAAATGCTTTAACGGGAATTGGTAATGAAGAAGAGCCAACGCTGTCTCAAAAGCGTAGTATCTGGGCAGCACTGACGAGTTGGCGCACGATGTTGCCCCGACAGGCGCACGATGAACTTGCTAGTATCTTCTTAACACAAGGTGGAAAACTCTGGTTTTTGCGAAGCAATCAAATTGGCGGATGGCAACCGGATATTATTCCGGTAGAAGCAACGGCGGTATTTGGTAGGTTGAAGCTTCCTTTTAGCCATATTGCCCCTATCCCGATTCTTCTCAACCGTGTTTTAGCGTCTTTCGTCTTTATGAACCAGCGAGATTGGCTGATAGTGGCGCTGACATTATTGATTTATAGTGCGATCGCCTTACCGTTCGGCTTCTTATCTGGATTTTTGCGGTTCAATCTCTCTTCTGTCAATTTGCCTAACCAGCTATTTACAGGATTGAAAGCCTCGATAATTCCTGCTTTTCTCGAAGAGTTAGTATTTCGCGTTTTGATGCTTCCCCACCCCATAGAACTAGTCAACTGGGTAACATGGTCATTGTGGGCAGCATTTTGTTTACTGCTGTTTGTCCTTTACCACCCGTTCAATGCCAAAACCTTTTTCAAAGCTGGAATCCCCACCTTTTTTAACCCGGTTTTCCTTTCTTTAACAGCACTGTTGGGTTTAGCCTGTGCGATCGCTTATGCATTGACAGGTTCTCTGTGGACGATATTCTGCATTCACTGGATTGTATTGCTAGTTTGGCTGCTAGGGCTGGGAGGAATGCAAAAGCTGCGGAAAGACCATACATATAGCAATCGCCAAGGGGTT
Organism: uncultured bacterium; assembly: GCA_964245695.1. GTDB lineage: Bacteria > Cyanobacteriota > Cyanobacteriia > Cyanobacteriales > Nostocaceae > Hassallia. Next base: position 11,273 of record CAXTNZ010000196.1, read on the forward strand.
TAGGACGCCAAGCGTAAAACGTGTTCGATTGCATCGCGCAAACAATCAAACTGACTGAGTTGTTTACGAATGCGGCTTTTGAGCCAAGACCAGCAGTTCTCAATTTTGTTGAGGTCTGGAGAGTAAGGTGCTAAATACAGCAGTTGAGCGCCCGCTTGCTCAATTAATTGCTGAATGCGTCCGCCTTTGTGGAAGGTGGCATTATCCACAATCACCACTTGTCCCAGCTCAAGCAAGGGCACTAAACAGGTTTCCAGCCAGGTCTCAAATACGGCACGATTGCACGCTCCTTCGAGGGTGAAGGGGGCAAGTAGCTTTTGGTGAAACAATGCGGCAATCATGTTGACCCGTCCCTGCCGTCGCCCACTCTTAAGGGCATGAAAACGCTCGCCTCGCTCATTCCAGCCATAGGCATAATCGTCTCGATTGTCGATCCCTGCCTCATCCACGTAGACCACTTGCGCTCTTGTCAAAACTCGCCAACTGCTTTAGGAAGGTTTGCCGTTTGGCGTCATCGCGTTCACGGTAGCCGTAAGTCTTTTTTTTCGCGTGAAGCCGATTTTGTGCAATGCTCGTGAAATCGTCCGAGCGCTGATGTCCCCCTCCCACAACTTTGCCATCTCGGCTTGGGTTTTCTCGCCATGCATCTTGGCAAACTCACAGAACTTTGCCCAGTCGCTGATTTTGTGTCCATTACCAGGTGGGCGATTTGCCTTGGCTTGGTAGTCTCCGGTTTCGGCTTGTCGCTTCAGCCATAGGTCGATAGTGTTGCGACTGATTTGGAACACTTGAGCGGCTTCGCTTTTCTTCATTCCGTCCAACTCAATTGCTTGGATAACCTTTTGTCGCAGGTCGTAACTGTAGGGTTTTGCCATCAGACGATTAAATTTCATGACACAGAGCTATCTCTACTTTATGTCCTAATTCTCTTGGCTGTTGCTATACCATAATTTTCTGATAATTTGCTGAGAACAGACTGAATCTTGTCTAAGATCCGGCTGAGAAATAATTTGGTTTAACTTCAGGTAGTCTTCATTGTCATCTGGGATGATATGAACAACTGGAGGGCGTCTATTTCTACTTCGCCTTCAAGTCTAACCCAAGTTCAATACCTGTTAACCTAGAGGTAAGTTGTTCACTGATTGCGAACGCGGAACTTGATCTCCCACAAAGTTAACGCACATTTATTTTTTGATAAAGGAGTAAAGCAAGATAAAACTCACTTCCGTACTTACGAGTTTAGCCTTGGTCGGTCTGATGACGGCTTGGGATGCGCCGCTTAAGCTCATCAACCCTCTGCTGACTCAGGCTTCAGCCCAAGAAGCGAAAAATCCGACGACGGGCATGACACCGCAACAAGAAATAGCCATGTGATGAAAAGTAAGGGTCAGTTTGGCGGTGGCGAGGAAGCTCCGGCGTTACTTCTTCGGCGACCTAGAGCCGATCGCTGTCCAGCCCGGTGGGGCCAATATGGTCGTCAATCTTTACAATAAGGCCAACGATGTCACCTTTGCCTACTGCGCTACTTATGACGTGGTTGTAGCAGTTAAGAAAGGTAAAGTCACGACGTTTTTAGCCAGTGAAGTCAAGTAATTGGGAGATGTCACTATTCTGTTGATTTAGGCTTAAACGGGCAATCCAAACTCGTAGCGATTGATGAGTAACCCAATTACTAGATCATGCATAAGGACTGTTTTGGAAAAACAAATTGTTCTTCTAGCTAAGAAACTGTTTGTAAATATCAGTAGACCGAAAAGTTTTGTAGGTTGACGGAAGAATGAGGGTTTCAGCCGAAAAACGTCGGCTGACGATCACGCTCGCAAGCACATGCACTCTTAACCCACCTATAACCCCCGTTCCTTGAAAAGCAGAGTCCCAGAGGATTCCGGCAGATTGTGTACACTCGCTCAAATGAACGGCTCGTAAGGGTTCTGGAAAACTTTTCGGTCTACTGACAGTAGTATTGGTATTTTTCGGAGATGTCTTGTGCATGAAAACAGTATGTCTGAGATAGCACCATCCAGTGTGAAGTCTGATAACCAATAACCAAAAGAGGTATCTAATGTCCGTCGCAACCATTGCCCCCTTCGACGCGCCGAACCGCCAGACGATCGCCCAAGGACACCCGACCGATTGGCAGTCCCCTCACCCGAAAGACCTGTACGAGTTGGTGGTCATCGGGGGCGGTCCGGCTGGAATGACTGCCTCAATGGTCGCTGCCGCCGCCGGGCACACCGTTGCGATGGTCGAGCGGAACTTGACCGGTGGCACCTGCGTGAACTTCGGTTGCACTCCGAGCAAATCCCTGCTCCGCGCAGCCCGCGCAATATTCCATGCCCGTGAAGGAGAGAAGTTCGGCTACACGCTCAACGAGGCGCCGCGAGTGGATTTCGCTGCGGTCATGACCCGCGTGCGGGAGATGCGAGCCTTGAGCATTAGCGGCGCTGCGGTGTCGGTCGCGGCTGCGGCTGGCATTGACGTATTCCTCGGCGACGCTCAATTTGTCGGAACCGATGCGATCAAGGTTGACGGACGGCTGCTGCGATTCAAGAAAGCCCTGATCGCTTCGGGCAGCGGACCGGCTATTCCCGACGTGCCGGGGCTTGCCACCGCCGATTACCTGACGAATGAAACCGTGTTCGAGTTGACCACGCTTCCCCGACGGCTGGTCTGCATTGGGGGTGGTACGGTAAATTGCGAACTGGCTCAAGCGTTCCGTCGGCTTGGCAGCGAGGTCGATTTGGTCGGTAGTGCAGAACGCCTGATGCCAGCCGAGGCACCGGCGGCGTCCGAAGTGCTGGCTACCCGATTAGCGGCGGAGGGGGTGCGGCTACACCTGGGGGTAAAGCCGACGAAGGTGGACGGCGGACAAAAGCGACTGACCCTGAGCGACGGAACAGAACTGGCGTACGACGCGCTCCTGGTCGGGGTCGGTCGGAAGGTTCATGTGGACG
>CAXTNZ010000197.1:0-14180 GCA_964245695.1 uncultured bacterium
TATTTCCCTTGTCTGTTTGTCTGTTTGTCTCTGTTTGGCGTTGAGTAGTGGCAGCTTAACTATGAATTTCGCGCCTTTCCCCTCACCGGCACTGTCTACGTGGACAGTACCACCATGCAGTTCGACTAAATGACGCACAATCGATAATCCCAGTCCCAATCCACCATGAGGTCTGGTACTGGAACTATCGGCTTGACGAAAGCGATCAAAAACATAAGGCAGAAAGTCAGGTTTGATACCTATGCCTGTGTCGCTTACCGTAATTTCAATGTGGGAATTAATTCTTTGCAAGCCGACTTGCACGCGCCCCCCTTGGGGTGTAAACTTAATTGCATTGGATAGTAGATTCCAGATGATTTGCTGCAAGCGTCCAGAATCGCCAGAAATTAATTCTGTAGTCGGGTCAATTGAAGCGATGATTTGAATTTGTTTAGCATCAGCAGCTAGACTTACAGAATCCAAGGCTGATTCAATAATCGGAACCAGATCGCAACTACGGACATTGAGACGCAAATTGCCTCTAATCATCCGCGAGATATCTAGCAAGTCTTCAATTAGCTGTGTTTGCGCTCTGGCATTGCGCTCGATTGTCTCTAAAGCTTTAGCAATCTGAGTTTCGGTGAGCTTGCGCGGAGAACGTAGCATCTGTGCCCAACCGAGGATGGCGTTGAGAGGCGATCGCAATTCGTGGGATAATATTGCCAGAAACTCGTCCTTCATCCGGTTTGCTTCTGTCAACTGCTTCGTTTGCTGTTGCAAAGAAGCAATTAAGTTAGATCGTTCGATAGCGATCGCTATCTGGTCACAAACCGCTTGCATCATCCCGATTTCATTTTGGCTAAAGCTATCTTTACTACGACTAGCAAAGCAAAGCGTACCTAAAAACCGCGACTGCACCATTAAGGGATAAGCGTAATATGCTCTTACCCCAAGCGATCGCTGCAATTCTGTTTTCGGATCGGTTGATTGTTGTACATTCTCCAAAGCAATTGCACGGCGTTCCACAGCTATAGTTCCGCACATTGATTGCCCAAATTCCAATGTCTCTAAGTCTTTGGCTATTTCCTCACCAACTCCACTGTAGGACGCTAGCCGAAGGACTGATTGGTTTTCCTCGACTAAATAGTTAAAATAAGCATCCAACCGAATTTGCTCGGCAAGTTTTCTAAATAAGCCGTCGAGCAGTGTGACTGGTTCCTGGCTTGATAATAAATCGCTGGCTGTGCCAAATAGTAGCTGAAGCCTTTTGTAGCCTAATGAAAGCGACTGTTCTACGCGCTTGAGGTTGGTAATGTCTTGAAATGTCAAGACGCAGGTAGCTCCAAGACCGTGCATCGCTGGCAGGGTATCTGCATATATTAGCAGGGGATAGATACCCTTTGACGTGTGCCAGTCCATCTCAAACCCATCGAGACGTTCGCCACGAGCAACTCTTACTCCTGGCATGTGATCGTTGGGGATGCGATTTCCTGCCGCATCGGTGCAATAATAAATTGTGTGATACTCCTCGGCTGGTTTACCTTGAGGAAATTTGCCCCCAGCTAATTCGTCAGCAGCGCGATTGGCGAAAGTTACCCTTGCTGTTCCTGGTTCGATAAACAGCATCGGTGTTGGCATTAAGTTAAGGGCATCTTCCAGCCATTTTTGCTGATTTTGGAGTACTTCCTCGGCACGCTTGCGGACTGTGATATCATCAGTAACGCCGAGAATCTGGTAAATTTCACCGTCGTCATCGAGAATTGGCACATATTTAATTAATGTAGTGGAAGTGCCATAATCTGGTAAATTTATTGTGGCTTCTATAGTTTGTAAGCTGCGTGTTTCTTGTGCTTTTCTCAGAGTTGGTAAATAAGCGTTTGTGATTTCCGGTGGAAAGATTTCCTCATCAGTGCGCCCTAAAACTTCCGCTTCTGACTTGTTAGTGCGCTGTAAACCCGCAGCATTGACAAATTGCAACCGTAGTTGGGGATCGTAAATGCTAAAAACATCCGGGATGTTATCAATTGCCAAACGGAATCTTTCTTCGCTGCGACGTAACGCTGTTTCCGTAGCAATGCGATCGCTCAAATCTAAAATAAAGGCAACTGACTGTTCCCGTTTTTCTCCCAGCAGCGTGTAACCAACAATAACCGGGACGCGGCTATTATCTGGGCGAATATATTCTTTTTGGTAAGGCGTACAAGCACCAGTTAGTTTTGCTTCGGCAATTGATTGCTCATCTAGAGGCAGATATTCTGGTGGTGTGATGTCAAGCCAGTCTATCCTCCCGGCTACTAAATCCTCACGCGTGTAGCCGATAATTCGCAGAAATTCGTCGTTTGCTTGTAGGATATTGCCGTATATGTCGCCAAATAGAATACCGATGACGTTAGCATCAACGAAACCCGTCAATTTTTGTTCGTTCTCTTTCAGGGCTTCTATTGCGCGATCGCGTTCTTTGCTAAGGTGTTCAATTAACGCTGCACTTTGCCAAATCAAAACGGCGAAACTGACAATCATGATGATGGCAAACATCGATACTGCAAAGGCTGGATCATACTTTCCTGCTCTTTGACCTTCAACGATAAACCATCCTAAAACAGAAGGAAGTGCGATCGCCGCCAACAATAAACGCCTCGCAAGTAAGCCCCCGTAGGAATCGCTTATTACTACCTGCATCAACCCCTGTTCTGGACGACTCCAAAGAACGCCCACGCAGATTATTATAAACGTTAATGCTGTAGTTAACGTCATCGATGTTGTATTAGGGGCAGCATCGTAGAGAATTTCCACTTTGTAGGCATAGCCGATAACCGCCTGTAAAGAAATCAAAGCAGCTATTAAAGGGAGAATTTGGGCATACCAAAAGCTACGACGGGTTTTTTGTTGAATCAGTAGTTCTAAGGCTCTGCCGACAAGTATAAAGTTCAGTGCAGTGTTTAACCCCATTCGCCCCGGAAAAAATGTTGTCACAGAGGGCGATGAGTCACGAAATAGCAGTTTGTCAATACCGATCCCGCCGAACAGATATTCAATGAGTGTGAGCAAACCAATCAAAACTACCGCTACTGCACACACTCTAGCAAGCCTGAAGGTGGGGGGAGATGAGAGGGATGAGGCAGATGAGGCAGATGAGGCAGATGAGGGAATTAATTTGTCTCCCCCTGCTCCAGAAATAGCTCCCCCCACTCCAGAAATAGCTCCTTTACTTCCCGGCTCCCCCTCTTCTCGATTAAGTGGCGACAGCCACAGTGAAATGCCAGACAGTACAAAGCACAGTGCTGTATCCGCTTTCATTGTTGAGGTACTGCTCGATAAGCCGAAGACGAAAACTTCGATTTCGTTGAGCCACCACCCAAGCAGTACTAAAATACCAACTGAGATGGCGATCGCACTGGCAATTTGTCCAACAAGTTTGGGTGAAAATGTCAGAGGTTTATCATGCAGACGCAAGCGGTTGACGTTCAACATTAAGATTTTTGTAACCGCATCTATCTAACGCGGTCAATTTCACTATTTCTTTCGTCATAAAGGGTTTTCCCCACTGTTATTCATGCTACGTATTTAACTTCTTTTTACATCTACCTTTGTGCAGATTTTCTCGTTTCGTTGTTGATAGTATGCGAATGAGGATTCGCTGGTATGGGACATAAGTATTCAAGCTTTATGCTTGATTCGCGCTTGCTTCCAGTCAGCTTTATCGGGCGGTTCCTCTTGCCACTGAAAATCTACAAATCTACCGTTATGCAGATGTTAGAATTTCAAGCTGCGTAGCTTTCCATCGTCTTGAAAGCGCTGCTCGCCAACGCCGACGACCTCGACAATTATTTCCCGATTTGCTGGTGTCCATTCCCCTTCTTTTGCCCCTATTTCCACAAGAGTTTGTTCTCCTTCTGTAAATAAACGTATTTTTCTGGTGGCAAATTGTTGGTTTTGGTACTCAAACGTTTTTCCGTCGTCTTCGTAAAAAGTGTACTCAGAATTACCTTGCCAAATACGTAAACGCAAAGAATCGAGCGGAGCATCAACAAATTGCATCACAGGTTGCATGGGTATAATTGCACCAGCACGAACAAAAAGCGGCATTTTTTCCAATGGTGCATGTGTGAGAATGTGGGTTTCACCAGAGTAACGCTCACCACTCCACCAGTCATACCAAGTACCAGCGGGTAAATACACAGACCGATGCTCAACACCAGGGCGGTAAATTGGTGCAGCCATGAGGGAAGAACCGAGCAATACCTGATCGTAGAGAGTGTAGGTTTTGGGATCGTTGGGGAAATGGTATACTAATGGTCTTAAAATCGGTGCGCCCGTTGTCGCTGCTTCCCAGAACAAAGTGTAAATGTATGGTAGTAGTTGGTAACGCAGATTAATGTATTCGCGACAGATTTTTTCTGTGCGATCGCCAAATACCCAAGGCTCATGACGAGCAGTAGACATCGCCGAATGACCGCGCATCAAAGGGTAGAGCATTCCTACCTGCATCCACCGGGCGAATAATTCCGCCGTAGCGTTACCCGCAAACCCACCAATATCGCAACCCACAAACCCCACACCCGAAAGCCCCATATTGCAAAGCATCGGCAAAGACATTTCCAAATGCTCCCACAAAGACTGATTATCGCCCATCCACACCGACGACCACCGCTGCACACCAGCATAACCAGAACGAGTCAGCACAAAAGAACGCTTTGTAGAACGATGCCGTTGCAATCCTTCTGCACAAGCTTGCGCCATTGTCAAGCCATATAAATTATGAACTTCCGCATGAGTCGCACGATTTGAAGACAAGGAAGACAAGGAAGAATTTGCTCCCCCATCTCCCCCCCCACCTCCCTGCGGCGCATCCAGGGGAAACCAGATGTGTTCACCACCATCACCAAAAGGGCGATCGTTAATTGCCGGTTCATTCATATCATTCCAAATGCCGGCAACGCCGATGTCGGTGAGGCTTTTGTGTAAATCGCCCCACCAGTTACGCACATCAGAACGCAAAAAGTCGGGAAAAACAGCTTTATCGGGCCAAACGTAGCCATGAAACAACTGTCCATCGGCTTTACGCACAAAATAGTCGTTTTCTATCCCCTCGTCAAAAACCTCATAATTAGCTTCTGGTTCATACTTCACACCCGGATCGATGATTGTCACTGTCTTAAAACCAGCTTGCGCCAAGTCGTTTATCAGTTTCTCTGGGTTGGGGAAGCGCTTCGGACTCCAGGTAAACACGCGATAACCGCGCATGTAGTCAATATCGAGGTGGATGACATCGCAGGGAATGCGTCGCAGGCGGAATTCCTGTGCAAGTTCGCGCACAACAGTTTCCGACTCGTAACTCCAGCGACATTGGTGGTAGCCTAGCGCCCATTTTGGCGGTAAAGGCATTCTCCCAGTTAGCTGGGTGTAGGTGCGAAGAATGGACGCAGGTTCGGAACCATAAATAATATAGTAGTCGAGTTCACCACCGCGAGTTTCCATCTTCCAAACACCAGGTTGTTCCGCGCCGATATCGAACTGACTCCAAAAAGTGGTATTAAAGAAGATGCCGTAAGTTACTTCCGGACGCAAAGCGATAAAAAACGGGATTGCGTGATACATTTCATCGGTAAGAGAGTCGTAATCTAAAGCATCAGCTGTCCAGTTAGTTTTTACCTCGCTGAGTTTGTCAAGAAAACCCGTGCGTTCACCAAACCCGTAAAAATGCTCATCGTCCGCGATTTGTTTCCACGCCGCAACAGCACCCATACGCCAACCCATATTCATGTCTGCGTCTTGGGCAAAAGGACGATTAGCTTTATCAAAACAGGTAATGCGACAATTTTGCCGGTGGACAGATACACGTATTTGTTCAGTTTCAATTTCTACTGTTGCGTCAGTTTCTCGCACTTCAAAAGGTACTTTTGCCCATTCTGCATCATCCAAAGCCACCGCCCACTCCCGACGCGGCATAAATTCGCCGCTTGGCGCAAGTCGCACGCGGATTAAATTTGCGGCGAGTACACTAATTGTCAGGCGTGATTCACCACACTCGAAATTAACAGTGCGTTCACTTGAGTTTACAGCTTGCACAGCGCCAATAGTTGTCCACGGTTGGTCAGTAGTGGGTAATTTTCCGAAATATTGCGGCATATTATTTCTAAAGCGGGTTAAAAGCTGTTTGCATTTATGATTACAGAGATAATTTACATCAAAATCATTCTTCCGCTAGAAGTTGAGTGAAACATCAACAAATATTTTTTATCTATGAGAACATAAACGGTTTCTTTGGACTTATACGCGATCGCATTTTTCTATTATTTCTGGAAAAAATACATTGGTACTAGATTTAATTAAGCAATTAACACTTTTTTTGGCTGTGGGAGTTGAAGCCAGCGCCGCTTTTGTGATCGGATTTGCCGCCATTGAAGCAACACTAAAAGCATTTAAGCTTTTCTTCTTTCGTCGCAATGTACCAGAAGAAGCAAAAGAAGAATTACGGCTGCGTCTTGGTAGGTGGCTAGCGGTGGCGTTGGAATTTGAATTAGCTGCGGATATTCTGCGTACTGCGGTTGCGCCTACATGGGATGAAATTGGCAAGCTAGCAGCAATAGTCGTATTGCGAACTGTTTTAAACTTCTTCTTGCAAAAAGAAATCGAAAAATCTGCGGAAAATAAAAGCAATGTCTGTAAGTAATATTTTACATTTTGATTTTTTAATTTTGCTAATTGAGCTAATTGGCTCATTCCTGCTGATAAGATATGTTATGCTGGCAATAATCGTGTTAATTCGTGGTTATCGCCACCTTGAACACGCTCAATATTTGATAGCTGAAGGTGCTTTAATGGCGCTGAATTTTAAGCTTGCTGGTACTTTGTTGAAAACAATTGAACTAAAAACTTGGCAGCAAATATTTACTTTTAGCATGATTCTTTTTCTGAGAACTTTGCTAAAAAGGCTTTTTAGTTGGGAAGCCGCTCAAATTCATAAAAAACAGCTTTTTACCAAAGGATGGCAGCAAGATTGACCAAACAATTCAAAATTCAAAATTCAAAATTCAAAATTACAGCGATTTTCAGCTTATTTGAACCACATTATTTTTATCTCACGCACTCGTAGCACTCGTAGCAAAGGAAGAAATCAAGAAACAAGAGTGTGGTCTAAATACATGAAAAGTGCTGTAAGGAATAAATAATTTTCAATTAATTTAGGGTACAAGCCCCTAATTTTAATTATGGGGATTTAATAAGTGAATTTTGAAGTGATAATTTTGAATTCGAGCGTTCGCGCAGCGTCTCTGAAAGAGAAGCAAGTGACTTATTCTGCGTCTTCTGGCTGTTGAGATAATGACTTCAATTCATCTAAACTACAACGCAAACGCGGCTTGTTCGGGTCACTTAAATCTAGCTTATCCCAAGGTATTGTATAACCACCGAGGATTTTATGCGCCCCAAGTAGATGCAAAATTTCCAATCCAACTGTCCAAGCGGATAGTCTTTCTAATACCGCAGCATACCCAATAAGATATTCCTGAACAACCCATTCTTCGCCTTGCTGTTCTGCGCGGACTTCCTCGATACGTCCGATCGCTTTACCTGTTGAGTCTAATACTGCTTTACCCAGCAGCAATTCTAAATGAATTTCATTCGCCATGATTCGCCCCAGGAATTCGTGTGATAATGCGATCGCTTAACCATTTTTCGTAAGCTAATGCAGGTGTTGTTTCAGCTTCAACATCAACTTCAACATCAATACCAACGTCCCGCACCTTTGACCAAGGAATCCGAAACGGTTCACTTTGCTTAGCACCCCATTTACTAGCGATCGCTGCTACCCAACGTGCTAAGCGCGGATTTAGCCGTCCCGCAAGGGTTGTCACTCCCACTTCAATATAAGCAAGTCTTGGCGGTTCCCCTTCGCGCCACTCGATGACAATTCCATCAACTTTACCCATTGGGTGCTGATTGCGGTCTACTAATTGATTGTCAAGTACATCTCTAATTAAATCCATTTCCTGTTATTTCCTATTAATCATCTGCGTTCATCCGCGTTTATCTGCGGTTAAAATTATCCTCATCCCCCAATAATTTCCAGGGGAATAGCAACAATCGCCAGCACAAATGCCAGCACAATTGTAAATATAACAACGCTGTTACTAATCCAGCCGTTGCGATATTTACCAACATATAATTTATCGTTCATTAATATCAAAAAAGGTATAATTACAGGCGGCAAAATCACTGCTGTAATCGCCATTGAAAACAAAGTCAATTGCAAGGGATCAACACCAAATACCATTAATAATGAAGCGAGGAAAACAAACACCGTGTAAACAAAACTAAAACGTGCAGCATCTTTTGGTTTGAGATTTTCGCCCCAATTCCAACCAAAAGCTTGAGCAACAATATAAGCGGTGTCGAGAGTTACTTCTAATGCTGCACCAAAGCAAGCAATCGCCAGCGATGCTGCAAATAGCACAAAGCCCCAGTAACCAAAAGGTTCAGTTAACATCAGCGCCGCTTGTTCATAGCTATCAACTTGAATACCTTTCGGTTTAAGTACCACCGCTGCCACTATCAACAACCCTAATGATACAATGCTGCCAAAGCTCATTCCTAAACCTGCAACAGCGCGATTCACACCGATATGACTTTCATCCCATTTATCTTCCACTGCACCAGATGAGTAGAAATAAAACAAATAGGGGCTAATCAATGCCCCCAAAATGCTAACCACCAAAAATAAATAATGTGCGGTGTCTTCTCGTGGTAGGGTTGGTAATAAACCACTACCAATTTGTGTCAGCGATGGATGCAGCTTGAAAGTGGCGAAGACAAATGCTAATGTAATTAATCCCAGCAGGGAAATACCGTTTTCAATGATGCCAAAGTTGCCAAACCAAATTAATGACCAAATGGCGAAAGCAACTGGTAGAGCAAACCATTGAAAACTGATGCCTGTTAATAGTTGAAAAGCGATACAAACGCCGCCAATTTCTGCGGCTAAAACCAAAAAATCAACGGCTATTTCCGCAAATAATGGAATAACATAAAAGTTAAAACCGAAACGTTCCCGCACCGCTGCTGCTAATGTGTGTTTGCTAACTGCTGCTAATCGTCCGGACATTTCCACTAAAAATATTACACAAATTGTGCCGAGGATAATTACCCAAATGAGTTGGTAGCCGTAGATAGATCCTGCTTCGGCGGCGGTAGCGATCGCTCCCACATCTAGAAAGCCACCGATACTGGTTACAATGCCAAGAGCGATTTCCAAAATTTTCTTCATGGCTGAGATAGTTGTTGTAATTGGGCGCGATCGCTTTCTAATTTCGCCAGTTGTACTTTCACCGCTGATTTATTTTCTTTAGCAACTGCTAATGACATATTTTTTGATATTATTTCCTCCACTTTGCTATGTTCTAATATTTTTGATTTGTACTGCTCTTGCGCTGCTGTAGATTGCTGTATTTTTCCTATTTTCTCTATTTCTTTTTGCAATTCTTCCTGAGTTTTTGTTAGTGTTTGCTTGGCGTAGGTTGTTGGCACAGCATCGCGTATCCATGCATTACCAATCATCTGCCCCGTTGCCGCCCACGAAGACACTTTTTGTGATTCTTCTTTCAGTTCATCTGTTGATGTTTTACTACTACAAGCAGCAGTAGCAATTATCATAAATAATAAATAATTACTGATAAAGATCTTTTTGGGAATTTCTGACATTTTGTCTTGCTTTCCAGCCCTATACAATATATTTTTCATATTATTTTATGGTTGTATATATCTCTTGCGAAAGATTTACATGCGAGTATTTTAAAGTTAATATGTATTGTTTAATTATTTTAAAGCCAAAATAAAATAAACTAATTTAAGCGTTATTTCATCCCTAGTAAAGTAGATTTTAACCTCTATCGCTGTGCAGATACGTTCCAGAAAAATCACCGCCTAAACTTATACATAAATCATCTAAAATATACATGACAAATTCTGGCTGGTATACGGGTGCTAAAGACTGAAATTTTTTCTGCCAGCAGAAAAGTAAGGATTGATACTCTAAAAAAATATGCAAAACGCTTCAGGAAAAACCATATCTATTTGGATGACCACAGCAGAAATATCATCGCCACCTGTACTTTCAGAAAACACTCATGCAGATGTGTGCGTAGTTGGTGCGGGGATAGCGGGGATGTCAACTGCTTATATGCTAGCCCTTGAAGGTAAGTCAGTGGTGGTGCTGGATGACAGTTTCATTGGTAAAGGTCAAACTGCGCGGACAACGGCACACATATCGAATGTGCTGGCTTATCGCTACTATGAACTAGAGCAAATACATGGTAAAGAGGGTGCAAAAATCGTTGCCGAAAGCCATACAAAAGCAATTGACAAGATTGAGGCGATCGCCACCAAAGAAAACATTGACTGTGACTTTGAGCGACTTGACGGCTATCTCTTTCCCCCTGATCTTAACTCTATTGATAACCTTAAAAACGAGTTAGAAGCAGCACATGGTGCCGGACTAACTGACGTAGAAATAGTTAACAAAGCGCCAGTGACTACCTTTGACACAGGAATGTGTCTGCGCTTTCCCGGACAAGGGCAATTTGACCCACTCAAATATCTAGCTGGACTTGCAGAAGCAATTCAACGTCGTGGCGGCAAAATTTACACAGGGACTCACGTAGAAAAAGTCAAAGGTGGTTTACCCGCACGGGTGGATACGAGCAGTGGTATTGTCACAGCTTCGGCTGTGGTAGTAGCGACCAACTCACCCATCAATGAGTTGGCTAGTAAGCACTTCAAGCAAGCACCTTACATAACTTTTGTCATCGGTGCTAAAGTGCCTCGCAGTTCTGTTACCAAAGCGCTTTACTGGGATACCCTCAACCCGTATCACTACGTGCGACTGCAAAGCATTGATGATGAATATGATGTGCTGATTGTCGGCGGGGAAGACCACAAAACTGGACAAGCTGACGATGCTGATGCGCGGTATACTAAACTTGAGACTTGGACGCGAAAACGATTTCCGATGGCGCAAGAGATTTTGTTTCGCTGGTCGGGTCAGGTAATGAATTCCGATGATGGTATTGCCTACATTGGCAAACACCCCTTTGATCAGGAAAATGTTTATATAGTCACAGGCGATACAGGCATAGGAATGACCCACGGTACAATTGCGGGCATGATTTTGACTGATTTGATTATGGGGCGCAAGAATACCTGGGCAGACCTTTACGAGCCATCGCGTGTAAAAATTGGAGCAGCCAGTGATTTTATTTCCGAAAATCTCAATGTTGCTACCCAGTATTTAAATTGGGTGACACCAGGGGATGTTGATTCCGTCTAAAAAATTGCTCGTGGTAGAGGTGCAGTAGTGCGGCTTGGTTTAACATAAGTCGCAGTAACCCGTGACGAAAACGGCATCCTACATGAACATTCGGCAATTTGTACTCACCTAAAGTGCATCGTCGCCGAGAATTCCTCAGAGAAAACCTGGGATTGTCCCTGTCATCGAGCAATTGATAAACTTGCACCTGTGGATCAAAAGTAGAAAATTTGCATTCAATATTCAACAATACTATCTAGAGTGGGCATCGCTCACTCTTTCTATTTTCCTCAGGGCGATGTCAAAAGACAAGCCAAGGCGATCGCGTCTACGGATGGGGAACTACTTTTTCTTCGTCATCGTCTACTTAGAGGACGTATCTAACTTTACTGATGTCGCTTCTCAATCAGCAATCTAACAGCAGTCGGGATAAAGTTGGGGGCAAGAATCTATCTCCCTACATCTACCGCTGCTGTGTAGCGGCAGGATGTATATTTGGAACTGCCTTCCGGGAAGCCTGCTCAGAGTGTGCCTTGCAAATATTGTCTATATATACAGCAATTCTGACTTTATCGTCAGCTTAACGCAGATATAAGAGACTTTCAACTTTTTCAATTCGCTCTTCGCTTCTAGAAAACCTAGGAGCTAATTAATTAGATAATAGCATAATTCTTTATATTTTCAGTGAACCTTTATGACACCTAGACCAAACCACGCACCAAAATTTTTTGCAACCAAAGCCTTATATACTAGACTTTAATCAAATTGGGGTTTTTGTAAATTGAGATATTAAAGACGATAAGTTTTTCAATGAGATACTAGCGTATCTACGGTTTTTCAGGTTTAGTAAAAACCATATCCAACGTAATCAAAAAACTTCAAAATTTATGTGGTGTGAAAATCAACAGAGGAGTGAAAAAATGGATTTACGTAACTACGCATTGCAGATTCTCAAAGAGACTAGCCGAACTTTTTACATCCCAATTAGTATTTTACCACCAGGATTGCAAGAGGCAGTCTCATCAGCATACTTGTGTATGCGTGCCATTGATGAAATTGAAGATCATCCAGAACTGGATAACGCCACCAAGGCGGAACTATTGCGAAGGATTAGCTTGACATTACAAGCAGGTGTTGATGGTTTCGCCGTTGATGCTTTCTCTGTGGGATTTAGCACCCAAGAGAATTCTTTAGCAGAAGTAACCCTGCGGATACGAGAATGGGCGCTACTAGCACCTGAGAGCATCGCACCTCGGATTTGGGATGCCACTGCGGCAATGGCAGACCGTATGGCATACTGGGCAGAAAATAACTGGAAAATTTATACAGAGTCTGATTTGGATCGTTATACCTTTGGGGTTGCAGGTGCAGTGGGATTGTTACTCTCGGATATATGGGCTTGGTATGATGGTACCGAGACAAACCGTACCCAAGCGATCGCTTTTGGTCGAGGCTTACAGGCGGTTAACATCCTCCGCAACCACAGTGAAGATTTGAACCGTGGGGTGGACTTCTTCCCAGTGGGTTGGAGTGCAGACAATCTACAAGCTTATGCTCAGCGTAATCTAAAACTAGCAGATGCTTATACCAATGCTCTTCCAGCAGGACCTGCATTGGACTTTTGTCAAATTCCCCTAACCTTGGCTCATGGCACACTTAACGCCCTTGCTAATGGCAAAGATAAACTCAGCCGCAGTGATGTTTTGGCGCTGATTGAGCAGGTGACAAATCTGAGCAAGTGATATCTGCACCAGGAGGGGACAAGGAGGATAACGAAAAAGTAAAAAGGTAAAAGTAAGAAGAAAGATTTTTTACCTTTTACCTTTTACCTTCTTTTCCCATCTCTGTGAGCCGAAAAACTCCGTTTCAAGCGCGTGTTTGCTCTTGAGAAGTTCTGATTGGAGGAAGTCTTTGCGAGAGACTTCTCTGTGGAAGCGCAAGTAGCTTTCCAACCTATGATATTATGCTTGATTCAGCGGACATGATATGAGAAGTTAGATTTTCACTTTTTTATTGAATTCTTCTTCAACGCAGCTTGTAGCTGCTGCTGGATAATGATTTGTTGATGCAGTGGGAGTAATGTGCGATGGCGCGGAGCGCCCGCTGGAAGTGATCGCATAAGGGGAGACCGCAAAAAAAAGTTCCGGTTCCTTGTTTTGGGATTATTCATGTTCGTGTCGTGGATCGCTTGTGTGAAGGCTGGTATCTTTTTTCAGGGCGATCGCATAACTGCTACAGGCGAGAAATCAGGATTTTCCAGACAATCCTTAATCTCTTCTAAAGAAAAGCCAATCTGACGCAGAGAAACGATTTGCTGGAGACGGATAATATCCAAAGGACCTGTATAGACGATGACCTACTGAACTATAATTGGAAGGTTTGAAAAGTCCAATTTCATCATAGTAATGAAGAGTTCGTATAGATAGATTTGTCTGCGATCGCTAAATCGCCGATTTTTAAAGATGTTTGGCACAGTTTTTCACTTTTGATTTCAGGTTTTTCACGCCTCGACATCTTCACTGTAAAACAATCACGTTACGTGAGGTGCAAGTAGAAATTTTTCATGTATTGTTTAATGGTTATAGCCCCTATTTTCAGATGAGTGACGAACTAGACACTCATCTACAGACGGGCGATCGCAACTTGACTAGCGCGATTTAATTTGTTGTCCTGAACAACTTGCTGGGAACTGTTTCTAGGTAAGCAAGCGTCAGGAAAAGTTATAAGTTATGAGTTATAAGTTATGAGTTATGAGATTGCTACCCTTCTCCTGTCGGAGACGCTGCGCGAACGGGAACGCTCCTAGGCGAACGCTTCGCTCGCAACGCTATGCGGTTATGAGTTATGAGTTATGAGTTATGAGTTATGAGTTATGAGTTATGAGTTACGAGTTATGAGT
>CAXTNZ010000198.1:0-14103 GCA_964245695.1 uncultured bacterium
CAGGAGAATAATGCTTGACTATTGACTATTGACTAAATTATCAGGAAAAATTATGAGTAAAATTGCTTATAT
This sequence comes from uncultured bacterium, assembly GCA_964245695.1. Lineage (GTDB taxonomy): Bacteria > Cyanobacteriota > Cyanobacteriia > Cyanobacteriales > Nostocaceae > Hassallia. The sequence continues at coordinate 73 of CAXTNZ010000198.1, forward strand.
TCAATGTTCGACGGGTATTTCCGGTGATATGTGCCTGGGAGCCTTAGTAAGTGTAGGTGTTCCCCAAGAATATTTAATTGAAAAACTTAATAATTTAGGAATTGAGCAGGAGTATAACTTAAGGGCAGAATTAGTTCATCGTAATGGTCAGCAGGCGACTAAAGTTCATGTACATTTAACGCACCATGATCATGAGCATGAACACAATCACCATCATGGACGTCACTTGCCAGAAATCGAGCAGATGATTCTCAAAGCAGAGTTGCCATCACGGGCAGAAGCTTGGAGTTTGGCGGTATTCCGGCAGCTAGCAGTAGCAGAAGGGGCGGTGCATGGCATTGCACCGGAAAAAGTTCATTTTCATGAAGTGGGTGCTGTGGATGCGATCGCCGATATTGTTGGCACTTGTCTGGGGTTAGATTGGTTGGGCATTGACAGCAATGACGAAGGACTGCCCTTACTATACTGCTCGGCGTTACCGACTGGTGGGGGAACGGTTCGCGCCGCACACGGTTTGATGGCGGTACCGGTACCAGCGGTGTTGAAGTTATGGGAAATGCGGAGTTGTCCAGTTTATAGTAATGGCATTGACAAGGAACTGGTGACACCGACGGGAGCGGCGATCGCTACTACTTTAGCTGCTGATTTTGGTGCGCCACCCCCAATGACCATCAAACAAGTAGGACTGGGAGCAGGTTCTTTAAATTTACCCATTCCCAACATTTTGCGAATTTGGCTAGGTGAAAGCACAAGTTCTACAACCGATACTAGCTCGACTTTAGAAACGATATCCGTATTAGAAACCCAAATCGATGACTTAAATCCGCAGGCGATCGGCTATGTTTTTGAAGCGTTATTTGCCGCTGGTGCAAGGGATGTCTTTACTCAGGCGATCGGTATGAAAAAATCTCGTCCAGGGATTCTGCTGACGGTAATTTGTCATCCAGAAAATTTACTCAATTGTGAAGCAATTTTATTCCGCGAAACTACCACTTTAGGAATTCGTCGCTCGACTCAACAACGCGCCATCTTACAACGGGAAATTCAACAAGTGGAAACTCAATATGGTGTAGTGCGCCTGAAAGTTGCATGGATGCAGAAAGACGTTTTAGCCAACGTGCAGCCAGAATATGAAGATTGTGCAGAATTAGCGCGAAAACACAATATTCCCTGGCGCGAAATTCAGCAGATGGCATTACAGAATTGGCATTTACAACATTAAGGCAAAAGTCTATGAAAAAGTGCGGGAAGATTAAAATCTCTAGCTTTAAATAGATATAGAGACGCGATTATTCGCGTCTCTATATTGTTTGCAACTGACTATAATAGCGCACTTCAGCTATTAGCCGGAAAATTAATTTCTCAGCTAGTGATGACTACTTTTAATCAGCCTCTCTAACTGTCCTCTTCACAGCATCGCCAGCATCTTCAGCCGTACGCTGAACATTTGTCTTGGCATCATCGCCTACACGTTGAGCGCCCTTTGTCAAGTCCTCAGCAGCGTTGCTGGTGTTTTCCTTGATATTTTCAATTCCCCGCTTGACTCCCTGAAGAAAATTACCACTAGAATTCTCGGCTTTATCTTTTGTACCCTCAGTATTTTGCTGAAGGTTCTTGCCTATTTGTTCAACGTTATCACCTTTCTTATCTAGGATACGACGGGTGTTTTCTCCCACGTTGCTTGTTTGGTCAATGACGTTTTGTTCAGCGTTTTGCTTGAGAGCCTCAGCTTTGGCTTTCGCGTCAGTTTTTGCTTCTTTTGATCTGGGATCTACATCGCTGAAGTTATTCATCCCACGTTCTACCGGATTAATAACATCAGCACCTTTAGGAACGTATAGTTCAGAATTAGGTCCTGTGTCATTAGCATTTGGTGGTAGTTTTGGCGTTCCTGGTGGCTGTGTTGCCGATCCTGGACTACAAGCTTGTGTAAAAAATAGGAAAAACCCTGCCACTAAAACTGTCAAAATTTTCAGCGGGCGAATGTTTTTCACCCAAGCAATTACTCTGTTCATATTGGTACTCCTTGCGTTTTTGTGACTAAATTAAATGTTAACCAAGAATCAACCCAACTATTTTGAGTTTGAGATTTTAGATTTCTCTAAAATCTCAGACCTTAAGACAAAAAAAGAGTTCTATTTACCAACTGCTGGATTTTTTTGCAATTCAGGTCTTGCACTTGCTTCATCTGCCTTTTCTTTCAAAAAGCCTGAAGCTTCTTCAACTTCCTCTTTAATAGCCTCAATTCGCTCATTAACTCGAGTTCCTAAATTAGGTTCGCGTTGAATCAAACCACCCGGTTCAGCGCGAAAGTTTTTCTCGGTGATGATTGGCAATTCTGCTTCTTTGTAAGCTCTACCCTGTGGTGTTTCTGCACCTGGGTAAAGGATCTCGGATTCTTTATTTGTGGCAATCAATAACTGTGCGCTTGGCTGTAAGCTAGATTGGTCGCCGTTATTGTTGGTTTTTGTGTTATTAACTTTAGGGTCAGTGGACAAGTTATAGTTTGTGTACTTGTCCCCACCACTTTTATAAGGATTGTTTGCACCGCCAGCTTGTACAGCGGGATTCTGTGGATTTGCACCTTGAGCATTCGCCCCACTACAAGCGGTGCTAACTATCAATAATAAACCAGCCAGAAAAACAGTTACGATCTGGCGCAGTTGCAGTTTTTTCAAAAAAGCTATGAAATTCTTCACAAAGTCCTCCTTTCAACTTGAAACAAACCAGTTTTTTTCGTTAAAAGATTTGTTTACCTTTTAGTTGACGAATATTTTAGCAACAATTGTTAACCATAGGATAAAAAAAGCAACCTTTACCTCTAGCGAAGGTCACATTTTTTTACCACATTCAGATTATTTTTCTCTTACTTAAGAGGGATATAAGTCACTAAAATTATTTTTAGATTCGGTTGTGTCTGTTTATGTTCTGTAGTGTATGAATATTTAGTTATCAATTGATGTTTGATTATGTCGGCGTTAAGAAGGATATTAAGCAGGTGGGCGTAATTAAACATCACCTGTAGCGGTTGGTAATTGATAATTGGTAATTATCCCACTAGCCCTGTTACCCATTAAGTAAATGGGCATAAATAAACGTAATCTCTTGACTATGCTTCATGCTTTATTAGCCACGTTCAACCTGAAAGAGTTACCCTTATCTGCTGGGTTTTGCTTAAATATATAAATGAAATATGTTATCAGCGTATTTATTAAAGCTAATCCCAGAATGGGAAACTACGGATTCTTATAGGGTACACTAACGGGTGTGGTTGTTAAGAAGGGATAGAAACCCAAAAGCCAATACTGTTTTTTTATTGACGAAAAAATTTAATTAATGACGGTGGGGTCAGAAAAATTAGTCAAAAGAGCTACATAAATATGTATAGCATCTTCACAAAGTTTTCTCATTCTTCTGGGGCTATGTGGCTGATGTACCATAATATTTTAGGCGTTCAGCCCTAGGAAATTTTATCAGTTAAATCATCACAATGATGAAGCAAATTTTACGCTGGCTAATTTTGGGGGGGACGCTATTTTTTTTAGCGAAAGCCCTTAAGGATCACTGGCTTGAGGTGACAGCCATCCGCATTGATGCAGTCGGATGGGCAATTTTAGCGATCGCAACAGGCGTAACTTTGCTTGCACACACTTGGGCTGGCTGGGTATGGACTTGGGTTCTTAAAGAGTTAAATCAACCTGTACAATCTTCCCAGTTTATCCAAGTTTACCTGAAAACAAACATTGCTAAGTATTTGCCAGGTAATGTCTGGCATCACTACGGGCGAATTATAGCAGCAAAAAATGCTAGTGTTTCGGCAGGCGCGGCGACGCTTAGCGTGTTGCTAGAACCACTACTCATGGCAGCTGCTGCTTTAATTATCATTGTCCTATTTGGCAGCACTTTTGCGGCGACTAATATCAGCTTCATTACGCAAATTTTACAACTGCTGGGTTTACTGGGAGTACTTTGTGTAGTTCATCCCCGGTTTTTGAATCGGCTTATTCGTTTTTTGCAACGCTTCAAGGCGAAAAATGATACTACTACCGAGTCAAGCGCTAGGGTGAGTATTGGACGTTATCCCTGGCGACCTTTGTTAGGGGAAATTGGCTTTTTGGGACTGCGAAGCGTTGGGTTTATATTAACTTTGTTTGCTTTGGGTCCGTTGAATTTAAGTCAAATTCCTTTGTTAATCGGGGCTTTTAGTTTCGCTTGGTTACTGGGATTTGTTGTTCCCGGTGCGCCTGGAGGTTTGGGTGTGTTTGAAGCAACTGCGATCGCATTATTACAGAATCACTTTCCAGCTGCTTTAGTGATTAGTGCGATCGCCCTATATCGTTTGATTAGCATTTTAGCTGAAACCGCTGGTGCAGCATTAGCTTGGCTCGATGAACGCCTGACGCAATAAGCGAGTGCTTAGTTTTGAAGACTCATGAGTCCCTTTGTCTCTACTTTGGCTCCACAAATCGATATGTTCCATCAAAGCTGCGATCGCTTAAACTTATAAATCTGGTTTAAGTTAAAATTCACGCAAAAGCTTAAATAGGCTTGCTCAGCAAGCCTATTTAAATTTTCGTTTTTTTAATGGGGGTGGAGGGACTTGAACCCACACGACCTTTTACGGTCAACGGATTTTCATTCTCCCGCAGCTTTCGCTACTGCCTAATAGGTTTTACACCTAAGGCTTTGAGAATTGGACTCTCCCTTTACCCTCGACTTTACGTTAGGGTAGCTCCCGTCGGGTCTCTGCACCTTCCGAAATAGCTATTAGCTGCTTTCGGCTTGGCTCAGGATTGCCATGTCTGTTACCAGATTTAGGTTTCCCTGAGTTTGAGAGCATTCACTTGAGGGATTTCTCCTTCAAGGCTCAGTTAGCTAAGTCCGTAGCGTCTACCATTCCGCCACACCCCCCTGAATTTGGGAGTTGCTTATTTTGTTGAGGCAGCAAATACCTCCTCATCTATTCCATCATCAATTGCGTCTTTTGTCCAACTAGATTTAAAAAAATTTTTATTTGGCTGGTGATACTTCCCTCAGATTCGGCGTTCAGCCTATGATGGGAAGATGCACCTCTACATAGAGACACAATTATGGTTGTAGCCGTACTGTATGTGATTTTGGCTGGAGCTTACCTATTAGTCATACCAGCAGCAGCCTTACTGTACCTCAAACAGCGGTGGTATGTGGCTAGCTCATTTGAGCGTGGCTTTATGTACTTTCTCGTGTTCTTCTTCTTACCGGGTTTGTTGCTTTTGTCACCGTTTGTGAATCTTCGACCCAGGCGGCGACAAATTGAAGTTTAACAATATTAGGATTGGTAGGTCATAACACTCATGCGACGCATTGACGCTGTTGGAATTGGCTTTGGGGTTTTTGTTGCTGGCGGCTTGGCATACGTAGTATTCCAGCTAGTAGGCTTAGATAGCCAGCAAGCTGGTATCTGGAGCCAAGTCTTGCTAGTCTGTGGGTTGGTCGGCTGGTTGCTGAGTTATGTTTTCCGTGCGGTTGGGAAAAAAATGACCTACCATCAGCAACGGGAACAATACGAAGAAGCTTTTTTGCAAAAGCGACTGGACGAACTCACCCCTGAACAACTAGCGCAACTTCAAGCGGAAATAGAACAGGAAGAAGGTACACAAGTTTAGATTAGTCAAGAGTCAAGAGTCTTGGTTCAAATGACTAATGACTCTTGACTAATAACTAATGACTGCGATTTCCGATGGCTTTGAAACTAAAAACGCGTAACTCCCAGTGTGCGCTGATTCCCTTTATTACTGCTGGCGATCCAGATTTAGCAACAACCGCACAAGCGTTGCTCCCTTCTAGATCATAGTCGAGCCGACATATCGGTGTCACGGGTATGCGATCGCAAATAAAATCACGGGTGTCGGATTTAATCAAACAAATTCGTGGTATTACTGCTTAACTTATCGGTGTGGGCTTTGGTATTTGCCAACCATAACAAGCGTGTCAGGTAAGGAAATGGGGAGCAGATGCGGTGATAGTTGGTAGTGCTTTTGTCAAACTTATACGCGATGTGCAACTCAGATCAGGCACTCTTACGCGGGAAGCGCTTGTTTTGTCAAAGCTTGAAGACAGCCATCCAGCCACCCGACAAGCAGCACAAATACTCATCTTGATCGAACTGGTAAAGTAGATTAAAAAAGTTAAAGGGCGAAGTTTTTTTTGCCCTTATTTGGTAGACAATTTAACGGATATGATCTTGAATATTAACAGCAGATATCAAGCTGTAAAAAAACTAGCTGATACATCCGCTTATGGTTTGAGTATTATATTAACTTGAGTAGGTTATAAATATATGAGTGTGAGAGTGAGTAGGTCGCAAATGATTATAATTACGTCGCAGTTGAGAGGCAAAGGCGATGAGTGAAAGTATGGCATTTATCGGCGGAGTTGCCGTAGCTGGGTTAGCGGCTCTCGTATTGCTTAAGGGGACAGGCACTCCTCTACAACCTAATATTGCTGTTGCTCCGCAAATGCCAACCGCTGTAGTAGCGCCGCAAATGATGCCCCCAACAGGGCAATATCCTTATGGGCAACCATATCCCAATCCAGCGCCGATCAATCCCAATGGTACCGAAGAGTTTCGCGTGCAAATGGAACGACAAAAAAATCAGCTCGACGTGCTACAGCGGGAAAACGATCAGCTCAAACAGCAAATTCCACAACTCCAGTATCAACTAGAAAATTATAAACAGGCTCAATTAAGCGTCGGTAACCAAGCCGCAGCACAACAAGCAGCATTGCAGCAGCAGTCTGAAACTCCTTGGTGGTCTTCACCTATAGTCTGGGCAGTGGGAGGTATGACTCTGACAATTGGTGGTGGCGTTGTAGTAGCTGGTGTATTGGCTTTATTCTCACCACGGCAGCGTTCTAGCCGTACCGTACAGGTTATTCACCCATACCACGGTTCGACAGCGCCACTAGCTCCTGTACGTCGCGCCGAAGTTCTGCCGCCTCGCGTAGATAGCAGACGAGTTGAAGCCACAGAATACGACGAAATGCATTGAAAGTGAAGTAGTCGTTAGTAAGGACACATAGCCTATAGGAAGCCTCCCAAAGGGTGTGTCTAGGGTGAGGATTATGTTGGGTAACACCGATAAATTCTCGCATAATTGTTTTGTCTGTAAATTTGCCCGTAAATTAATTCGTTAGTTGTCAAGGCGTTTGCAAAAAGCCACCCAGAAAACGAAAAGGAAGCAAACAAAATGCCAAACTTTAATTTAGTAGGGTGCGCGTAGACTTGTGGCGCACCTGAGCTAGAGATCGCCACGACTTACGCCATCAGATATTTATTCAGCAATGATGCGTTACAAACAAAGAGCCTCGCACCCTAATGTGATTGCAATTTGATAAATTTATCAGCCGAAATGTCTGAACATTGGCTATTGGCAGAAGAATTTTCCAGGATCGCCAATCGTCAGTAACCAGTCCTCGGTTATGTCAATCAAATTACTTTATATTTTGTAATATTAATTTTAAAAATGCGCTATCGGATAATTTTTCCAATGTATGTCTCACCATTGCAACCATACAAGGCACAACAAAATCCGAGTCCTTGACAATAGCAAACGATCAGCTAATTAGTGTGATATTTTATAGCGCTTCCGGAATTGCATGGAATACACAACGTCTCTACATTCTTCACCAGCGGTGTATTTGATTGTGCAGGAGAACCGCTATATATGTTTTATTTTATTTGAGAAAATATACTTATACGCATGATACTCCCAGCCAAAAGATAAGAAAAAAGACTGAATAAATTTTTATATCCTTGATGGCTGAAAAAGCATTTATGAGTAATATTGCTTAAATTAGAGGAATTCGGCAAAGTAGTGGATCTGTTATTATACATTTTTTAATCTGTTGACTTGGTAACGGTTCAGTGTTTTGAAGATAAATTTGGGCAAATGCTTGGTAGGCTAATGGCACAGCAGTAAAAGAGCGATCGCTTGTAATCAACGCAGCTTGATTTTTATGCAGCTGCGCTTAAAGCGCACTTACTTATAGATGCGTTAGCTAAACCAGGAAGATTATTAGCAATGTTCATCTTTTGGCAACAACCTGGTAGAATTACAGAATCATCAGTGGTGTTCATCTGTTGGCAACAACTGCCAATGTTTTGTCTTCTATTCGGATTTTGAAGTTTATATATATCTTTCTTGAAGGTTGCCGTAAAATCAGCAACTCTTGTTTCTAAAATTGACACACCTTTGATAACATGCTCTAATCACAAAACAAATAGTAATGTTTTCAAAGGAGTGGTTGAGAAACTGTAATTGTTTCAGGGTGCAGTAGACACAAGCAGCTAATAAACAGCGCGCTTCTTGTCTGCTTAGTCTTACTGTGAAAAGCGTAAAAGCAAGATCTCGCATCTACCAAAAGGAGTAAAATTTATAATATTAAGCTTTTTGAAGACTGAATTTAACACCATTTGCCCAAGATCATTCTTCTCCAGAGCGAGGACGAAAGAGCAAAGGGACGTGTATTGCTATTTTTGCGAATTGATATTATAAGTACAACTTTGCAGCGTATTTTTCATGCGCTTGCTGCGCTGAAACTTATGCAATAGCCATGTGATTTAATCTTCACAAGGCATCAGTACAGCTAATATCATGGCAACATTAATCGCAGTAATTCAACCGTAATATCTCAAGATATAAACGGCGGTTGCACGTCAAATCAAAATTATGTGTTGTTTAGATCGACACATGTTTGATAATATGCTCTCATCAAAAAAAAACTAATTGAAGATACTGTAAAGTGAATTGTGAAAAAACTGCAATTGCATCACAGTTTGGGTATATTTCGGTAACACTTAGTGATACCATGCTTGCGTCTTAAAGAATTTGAAAATCACAGAAAAGTATTAGGTTTTTTTCAACAAAAACCTACCCTCTAGAAAAATCCTTTGCTATTGCTTGATGCCTTCCAATGACATCCATAAACTCATGGCTGAGGCATAAGAGCCTCTTTTTTACATTTTTTTCTTTGAGTATATTTACCTACGAAATTATACCTGTTTTCGCTCAAACAGTAATCAGGAATACCGTAGGTGCTGGTGCAGATAATCTCCCACAAGTTAGGTCAAACGAAGTGACTTTAAGAGCCGGACAAGCGGTTTTGGAGATTATCAAAACAGGTGACAGGGCAGCAGTCGAACCAGGTGACACTGTAATTTACAGGCTTACCATTAGAAATGCCGGTAGGGCACCAACCAGTCAGGTGTCGATTACAGACAGGCTTCCCTTAGGACTGCGATTGATTTCCAAATCGCTGAAAGGTTCTGTACAAGGTAGGCAAGTCACCTTGACTGAAAACCTTGGTTCAAATAGGACAGTGACAATTACCTCTAGTGAGGGACTGCAACCTAACCAAACCTTGAATGTGGTTTATGCCGCTGAGGTAACGCCAGATGCGGTTCGGGGAGATGGCAGAAACTTAGCACAAGCCAGAGCCGGGGGCTTAACAAGCAACCAAGCCAGCTATCGGGTGCGGATTCGACCAGGTATTTTATCCGATTGTGGCACCTTGATTGGGCGGGTGTTTGTCGATAAAAACTTTGACGGCGAACAGCAACCGAACGAACCAGGAATACCGAATGCCGTGATTTACATGGACGATGGCAATCGCATCGTCACCGATGCCAACGGGCTATTCTCGCTGGCGAATGTTATATCCGGTTATCGTTCGGCAACGCTGGACTTGACAAGCTTACCAGGCTATGCACTTGCACCTAACAACTACTTCATTGAAAGAAATAGCCAGTCACGCATGGTGAAATTAGCACCTGGTAGTATGGCACGGGTCAATTTTGGGGTGACGCCTGCGTTTGCAGGGGGTAAGCGATGAAAAATAGAAAACTAGGGGCAAATTCTACCAAAAATTTCGGGATGAACTTACAATCCTCTCTGAAGTGGCGCTTTACCCTACTCAAATCGGGTAGCGCCGGCATCTTGCCCGTATTTCTGGCGATCGCTGCACCTTTTTTCCCCAGCGCCGCTTTTGCCAGCACACCAGATAACCTTGAGTTGCAGACAGTTGCACAAAAAGCAGTTAAAGAAGACAAGGAGATAAGCACAACGGGTGTGGAGACACGGGAACAAAAAGATGAGGTGAGCGCAGAGAAAGCTGCCCAAGTCCCTCCTTCCACTCCTTCCCTTCTGTCCCAAGTCTCGCCATCGTCACAAGACCCCGCAACCCAATTTCAACAAAACCCTGCTTCTCCACTTCAACAACCTGTTTCCCCTACTCCCCCGGTCGAGCAAACACCGCAGGTACAACCAACGCCTCCAACGCAGGATGCCGCGCCATTCAGTACACCTCCGACGCTTGGCAATACTAAGGCACGAATTGAAATTACACCTGTAGGCGATCCGCGAGTACAAGCTGATGGACGTTCTACCATCAAATTTAGCGGGCAAATTACCGACGAAAAAGGTCAACTGATCATCAAGGACGTGATGGTAACGTTGTCCACCACGGCGGGAAAATTTGTCGGAGCAGACCAAGACAAAGACCAACCAGGGTTTCAGGTTCGGGCGATTGGTGGTGAGTTCACCGCAACTCTGCAATCAGATATCAAACCGCAACAAGTCCGCATTCGGGCAGCGGTAGACAAAATTAAACAGCGAGACGGTGTCAAAAGACCAGCGCCCCAAACTATTGGGCAACCATCGTATCCTTATTACGGCTCAATTAATACCACGGGAGAAAACGAACCATTCCCGCAACAAACAGATACCTCGATATATGACTTGATTGGAAATGTGCCTTTAGAGGCATACACCCAAGTAGAATTCACCACTTATCTCCGCCCTTCTTTGGTGACGGGGATAATCAATTTGCGGATTGGACAACGAGGAACCGATTACTGGGGTAGTCGTCAAGACTTTCTCAAACCAGGTAGCGATGGCACAGGAGTAGATTTCTATAGTGCCGTCTTTGCCACAGGTAAAGTAGGGGATTGGTTATTTACGGGAGCGTATAACAGTCAGCGCCCGCTGAACCAAGACTGCGAAGACAGAAATCGCCTGTTTGGTGGCATTCAATTCTGCGAACAACAATATCCCGTCTACGGCGATAGTTCCACATTTACATCAACCGCCCCCTCAATAGATAGCGTTTATGCCCGCTTTGAGCGCAGTTCATCTGTGCCGGGAGCAGAACCAGATTACTTGATGTGGGGGGACTACAATACTCAAGAATTCAACCGCTCCTCGCAGTTGTATACCGCTACCTCGCGTCAATTGCACGGCTTTAAGGCTAACTACAGCTTCGGTAACTTACAGATAACTGGTTTGTATGCCAACAATATCGAAGGTTTCCAGCGCGATACCTTCGTTCCCAATGGTTTGAGTGGCAACTACTTTTTGTCAAAGCGTCTGGTGGTTCCGGGAAGTGAAACTGTTTACGTGGAAGAAGAAGAAATCAATCGCCCCGGTACAGTACTAAAGCGTACACCGCTGTATCGCGGTTCAGATTACAACATTGAGTATGATCGCGGTACTATTGACTTTTTCCGTCCAATTCAGTCAACGGATCTCAGGGCATTTGGCACCACATTGGTAAGACGAATTGTCGTCACTTACCAAAATGATGGTGGTGAGGATTCCAACCTCATCGGCGGACGACTGCAATATAACTTCTCCCAGGATCTGGAAAATAAAGCATTCGCCGCCGCGTCCTACTTAAGAGAAGACCAAGGCGCCCAGCTATTTGAACTGTATGGCGCAGATTTCCTGCTATCTTTCGGCAATGCAGGTAGGATTGTCGGGGAGTATGCCCGGTCTAGCGGCGAGGATGTGTTCGGGCGAGGAGGTAACGGTAATGCTTACCGCTTGGAGGCTTTTGGGAACTTAGGCGATCGCCTTCTGGGTGAAGCCTACTACCGCGCAGTTGAGCCAAACTTCGTCAACAACTCTACCTTTAGTTTTTCACCTGGACAAACACGCTACGGGGCGTCGCTGCTGGCTAGAGTGACTGACACCACCAGCTTAAGGGTCGCCTACGACTTGGAAGAAAACTACGGAACCTCTCCCAATCGGCTTGTAGACTTTTTTGACTTATTCGATCCGCAACCGCAAGCACGTCCTGGTGAAAGAGTCAATAACGAACTTAGAACCTTCCGCGCTGGGATTCTCCAAAAGCTCGGACCTGCGGATCTGAGTTTGGAATATGTGAATCGTTCTCGCGATGACCGCGTGGGAAACCGCTTTGATGGTGATGCCAGTCAGTTGGTATCCGCTCTCAAGTATCCTTTAACCCAATCTTTGGTTTTCCGGGCGCAAAATGAACTGAATTTGGATGGCTCTGACCCACTTTATCCCAACCGCACGACTTTAGGGCTGGACTGGAAAGCTTATCCGGGAGTGACATTCCGACTGGCTCACCAGTTTTATGACGATAGCGCGTTATTACCAGGTAACTCCTTCACCACCCTGGATACAATTGTCGATCGCAAGCTTTCCGAAGATACCGCCCTCACAGGTCGTTATTCAGTTCTTTCCGGCTTCAACGGCTTCCAAGGTCAGGGTGCTTTAGGAATAAATCAAGGCATTCGCATCGCTTCTGGGTTAAAGCTCAGCTTGGGTTACCAATACATATTCAGGAATTTCTTTAACGCTACCGCTGCTGGGAACCAATATCCGCAATACTACGCTGTCGGTCAAACGGCTTCCACACTCGGTCTGTTTGCCGGTTCGGTATACAGCGCCGGACTGGAATACACCGATAATCCCAATTTCAAGGCAAGTACTCGATTTGAATATCGGGACGGTGACGAAGGTAGCAACGTTTACATCTTAGCCTCACTGGCTGGTAAGCTTTCTCCCGCTTTAACGGGATTAGTCCGCTATCAACAAGCTGGTGAGGCAAATGTCTATCTGCCTTCCTCTGCTGGTCTAGCCACCGAAGGAGTCAGGTTCCAAGAACTCGGAGACACAACAAACCTGAGAATCGGTTTAGCTTATCGCGACCCCACTAATGATAAGTTCAACGCCTTGCTGAAGTACGAGTGGCGGCAAAACCCTGACTCGATTCCTACCGACCAACTGAACGATAGGTCTGCAACAGGTCATCTGTTTTCTGCCGAAGCCATTTATGCACCCAACTGGCAGTGGGAATTCTATGGCAAATACGCCCTGCGTACTGCCCGTACCGACGTTACTAACGTTGTTAACAGCGAGGCTACCAACAATTTGGCACAGCTACGGGCAACTTATAGACTCGGTTATCGCACAGATTTAGCAGTTGAAGGACGTTGGATCGGTCAAAACTCCAATAACGACACGAATTACGACGAATTTGGCGTAGCAGTAGAATCTGGGTATTATGTAACACCTGATTTACGGTTGGCTGTAGGCTACAGCTTTGGCAGTGTGGATGCGAATAATGACCGGGATTTCACCGGCTACCGCTCTGAGGGTGGTTTTTACCTGAATATCAGCTTGAAGTTGAATGAACTTTTGGGCGGCTTTGGATTGCAAAAACCCTTACCCAGACAGCAACAGGAGTCTGAAGTCGGACCGACAGTTTCTTCTTCAGGTACTCCCCAGAGCAAGTTAATTAACCGTCTCAAAAAGACGCAACAACCACAGACGGTTTCCCAAAGCAATCAGTCAGCAGACAGCAAAACTCAGCTAATTAACAGTCTCAAAAGCAATCAGTCAGCAGACAGCAAAGCTCAACTGATTAACCGTCTTAGATAGCAACAGAAGCTACAGCCAAAATGCGCGAGGTGTACAGGAGTGAATAATGTCCAGTTTGAAAGTTCAATGGTTACGTGATTTCAAGGGTGTTTCTGGTAAGGAAAAATGAAAGAAGAAAGATTTTTTACCTTTTAGCTTTTACCTTTTACCTTTGAGCTTTTACTTTTTACCTTCAGAGGTTGCATTTAGTCAGACTCCCATCCAGTTGCATTCAGTCGTGGAGACTGACAAGGCGACAAGGGGAGGACAGTTCCGTGGGTCGCCTCCCAACCTTGAGGAACGTGTCCGTAGACAAGGCGAC
>CAXTNZ010000199.1:0-14040 GCA_964245695.1 uncultured bacterium
CTCCTCTTACTCCGCAGCTTGTGCCATTTGGCATTGACTGCACAAACCAAAAAACTCTAAAGTGTGGTAAAAAACCTTAAACTTATGGGTAGTTTGCAACTGAGCTTCTAGGTCATGGACAGGGCATTGATTAATTGGAATTGAAATGCCACATTGCAGGCAAGTCATGTGGTGCTTGTCTTGCTGCGCTAGGCTATAGAGGGCTTCACCGTTAGCCAATGTTCGCACTTGCACCATGCCTTCGAGTTTTAAAGCTTCCAGCGAGCGGTAAACTGTTGCTAAACCCATGCTCTGGTTGCGGTTACGCAGTTCTACGTAAATATCCTGCGCCGAAATGCCTTGTTTAATAGTTTTGAGAAGGCTCAAGATACGGTCTTGACTGCGGGTGCGTATGGCTCTCATAGACAATTGTTTAAATTTGCCACTGTAGTTGAAGCTGTTGTACTGGCTAATTGATAAATTAACGAGCAACCGCTTCGTAATCTTATTTTCACTCACCAGGAACAGAAAGTTATAGTATAGCGATCGCAGCATTCAGCAAACGCCTGTGCAAAGGAAATATCTAGCCAAAATTTTTGTGACGCTTCGTCCTTCGGTCTTGGACCCTGCTGGTGTGGCTGTACAATCTAGTCTGAAGCAGTTGGGATACGATAACGTTGATCGAGTGCGGATTGGTAAGTACATCGAAGTAACCATCACCGAGCCTGATGAAGCTAAAGCACGTCAGAATTTGGATCGCATCTGTGACCAAATGTTAGCAAATCCCGTGATTGAAAATTATCGCTTTGATTTGATTGAGGTCGAATCACAGACGGGAGTTGTTTGAAATGGAAAGATGGGGAGATGGGGACAAGGAAGACTTGGGGATTATTGACTAATTAATAATTCCTAACTTTTTTACGGGCGGGGTTATCCCGCCCGTCCTAATAACAAATGACTTTTGAATGAGTGACAAATGACTAAATTCGGCGTTTTGGTTTTTCCGGGTTCTAATTGCGATCGCGATGTTGCTTATGTGACTAGAGACTTGCTGAAGCAACCGACTCGCATGGTTTGGCATCAAGATACGGATATTTCTGATTTGGATGTGATAATTATCCCTGGTGGTTTTAGTTACGGGGATTATCTGCGCTGTGGTGCGATCGCTCGTTTTTCACCTGTGATGCAGCAGGTTGTGGAACACGCCCAAAAAGGTAAGTTTGTCCTCGGTATTTGCAATGGTTTTCAGGTATTAACTGAGGCAGGACTTTTGCCAGGGGCGTTGGTGAGAAATCGAGATTTGCATTTTATATGCGATCGCTCTCCCATAAAAGTCGAGCGCACCAATTTACCTTGGACGCAAGGTTATACAAAGAGTGAAATTATCACTTTGCCAATTGCCCACGGTGAAGGAAGATATCACGCTGATGATGTCACTTTGGCAGAAATTGAAGATAACAATCAAGTTGTCTTTCGTTACGAAGGTGAGAATCCCAACGGGTCGTTAAATAATATTGCGGGTATTTGCAATAGTACAGGGAATGTGCTAGGTATGATGCCCCATCCAGAGAGAGCGTCAGATGCGATGTTGGGTAGTAGCGATGGGTTAAAGTTGTTTTCTGGATTGTTAGAGCAAGTAGCAGCTTTAGTTTAGCTCCTACGTTGAATTCCGGTAGCGTTATGGTGACTATTAAGACTAATACTAAGTAGTCACCAAAAGCTAGGAGTTAACAGGGTGAATAGTATCCAACCAGGAAGCGACGATTTAATTTACGTAGATTATAGCGATTTATTATCAAAAATTTTACATTGCTTGCGTGGTAAGAAAGTCTTTAAAATCTCTGATGATAGCGATCGCTTACGCATCGATATTGATAGGATAGCTGCTCAAGTTGCTACTTTGCAGGTAGAAAATCCTTTAGGAGTTTCTGCAACGAGCGCCAAAGCTGCTACAGTTAACTTTAGTCCAGGTTTTGAAGAAAAGTTTCCCAATCAAATTCAACAAATAAGAGATTGTCTTAAGCAGATATTAGAATCTGCACTAGGAGATAGTACCTCAATTGAAGAATTTGTAGGCAACTTAGTTACAGATTTGCAGAATTTTAAAGGTGATAAGGCTGATTTAGACTTCACCTATCCCTTTCTCCCGCATCAAGGGTTACAAAAACAGCGATTAACTTTTGATAACAACAATTCTCGTCATCAAGAACTTTTGAAAGTTCATAAACTAACTATCACTGTGCAGAACATCGGTGATTTTAACAGACAATTAAAGCAGGGTTTAGAAAATTATATTACCGAGCAGTTTAGTAGTGCAAGTGCAGCCGAAAAAGAAGATATTGAGTACATTCTTGAAGATTTGGAAAAAGAGACTAACTCTGACTTTTACCGCTTGCGGGATATTGTCAATCAGGAAACTCTGGGAAAACTCAAAAAACAAGCACAGATAAATTATTTAGAGTTTCTCCACGAGAATATTAATATCGGTACTAGCGCTGCTTACGCTGAAGGTGCTATATATCTCCAAGACCTGATTAGACGACTAAAGCTGATAGAAGAATATATTAACGATACCACCAAAGCTGATGGTGATTACTTGGTTAACTATGCAGGTACTTCAGTTAATTATAGAGATTTATTTTCTCGTGGTGAAGCATTTGAAATATTGCCAATTATCCCCAAGATAGAGGGTTACTTAGGAGAAACTAAAGCTGAAAACCGGGGAGAAATCCAATTTATCTTTGGTCTGAAGCTGAAGTTTGATGGTAAAGTGCAAGCGTATGGTGGTAAAAATGTCTTTGAATATCATCTGAATCTGCTTAACCCAGAGAGTAAAGAGCATAAAGCGGAAATGGCAGATGCTAAGAAAGAAACATTTGCGAGAAAAGTTTTAAAAATAGCGTTTTTGTACTATTTTTTGTTTGCGAGTCGCAATAACCCAGAAAAAGATGATTATAACCTGAATGCTGAATTAGAATACGATCCTATTGCTGGATTTGAGAAAAATGTAATCCAGATTCTTAAGGGTTCTGACGAAGCTGCAAAACAACAGCTTTTTCAGAATATTTACAAATATTTTCAGGAATTTAAAGTTCAGAGAAAAATTAATCGTCTCAAGGGGTTGCTGCGAAATCTCATCAAACGAAAGACTAGCTTTCCGATGCGAGAGTATCCCTTACATATTTCTGTGAAAAAAAGCATTCTTGAGGACAATAAAAGCAATATTAAGGATACAATGTTTAAACCTGTCTTGAGAGGAAATTCCAAAGAAGTTCTCAAGTATATATCTATTGGGGAAGCGAAAGCACAGACAAATTCGCTTTGTACTCTTCCAGCGAAAATTACAATCAGCGACATTCATTTTTTTGCTACCGATGACTGCGAAACCTTTGGTATGGAGTACGATTTAACTAATATCCGTGCTTTACCTGTACTTTTTGCTTCTCTAAAAGATAAAAAATGCCAAGAGATTTACAATCAGCATTTCATCAAGCGTAAACTAATTTTATTTCCTTACAGTTTAGAAAGTAATAAACTAGAATCTCACCAAGCTTTTGTTTATCGGTTTACCTTTTGCTTACTTGCTTATATCTGTCTTCGGGTATTGTTGGATAAGCAGAAGATGTTATTTATCCCGATTTTAAGATTGCATTTAAATAACAAGCAAGACGATGCACCGATAGAAAAATTTATCGTGTCTTTGTCTGGTGTATTATCTCATTTACTCAACGAGAAACATCGGTCTAATGCACAAGGAATTGACATTAGAGACTTGCTAAGTAAAGGTAGATTTAAAGTTCCGAATGTTCTGAGTTCGTTATATTCGGTCTTGCCGAAAAAATTTACCTTTACCAATGCGTCAGACTCTCCTCAACTGGATAAATTAGCGATTGTGATAGTTTCTAGTCGAGAAAGCGATCGCAGATGGAATAGTTCTCAAAAAATCTCCAATTTGATGGGAGAAATTATGGGAGTTAGACGTCAAGATAATGCTGTCAGAGTGCAGTTACTTAAAACTTTCTCAGACAACTACGATAACCAAGATATGTTTACATATCCTAGCGTTGTCATTGAAGAAGTAGCTAAACTTTACCGAATGGGATTTAAGCACTTTCTGTATATTGCTAAAGCACCTTATTCGAGTACATTGCACATGACACAGACTGAGGATAATGACGGATTATTTTTCATGTCAAAAGATGTAATTAAAGCTTTAAAAGCAGAACACAAAGACATCAAGATATATCCGATGTTTTTTGATAAGTACTATGCGGTTAAACTAGAGAAAATTGGAGCTAGTTCATTATATATTCAAGACACGATAGAACTGACAAATTTAGTCAATGACCCCAGCAAGCAATCTGTCGTGTTTTTTAACTTGTTTAATGGAATTGAGGTTCCGGGTGAAGAAAAAAACTATAATGGCGTTATTTCTTACGCTACACTATTAAATATTTACCAAGGCATCCTTGATGATGAAGATATTAGGAAAGGTTTGATTTTCAACGGTTCATTAAAAAACGACATCTTGCAATATTTGACTTTGTTCCACTTTTCCCGATATCAAAAAGCGAAAGATATCCATTTAAAATTAGACCCTTACGAAAATCTTATCGGAGACGAATCTGTCGGTAAACTCTCTCTATTTAATCATATGAGAGGAAAAAGCGAGTTTAACTCCTTAGCTTTTTTAACTTATGTGAGAAAAGTGCTTTTTTAACGCAGAGGAACACAAAGGTTAACGCAGAGGTTCGCTGAGGAAAACAAGATAACTCCGCGTTACTCTGCGCTTCCCTCCGCGTTACTTTGGGTTTAAGAAAGGAGATTATAATGAAATCAAAAATAGCAGAAGATTTAGGACGTTTGTTTGAAGTAGGTTTTAATATTGGGATTCTTGCCTATATTGAGCAAAACAAAATTAAACACAAATTTGCAAACTTATATCGTCAGGAATTGCAGCAGTTAAAGTTTCCCAAAATGCGGTTGCGAGTTGTAGATAAAGTTATCAGCACTTTAGAAAGAGAAATGGCTGAAACTTGGAGTACATTCTTTTTACAAAAAGGGTTTTTGAGTGGCTTTAATTTCTTTCATGAATACTTGAAATCTACAGGTTGGGTTGAAGCTCACAGAATAAAAAATTTAGAAATACTATATTATCAATGTAGGTTTAGCGGTGATAATAGCATCGGAACCTACGATATCAAGGATGATAGTCAGTGGTTTACAGAAGTATTATCTCAGTTTGAAAATTTAGATAATATCTCTGAGTATATTAAACGTTATAAACAAAAAGGTGAGTTTCTGAATGCAGACACTTTAATACTGCTGCGACATCGGAGACAATATCGGGTTATCTGTGTTGATTTATCGGTATTTTCTATTAATTCCAATGACGATGTGAAAAACCTGGATTATATAGAAATTATCCGACGTTTATTGATGAGGGATATTAGTTATTTACGCTCAAAGAGTGTTTTTTCTAATCTTCGCATCGATACCGAATCTTTAGGGTTAGATTTTTCGGAAGATTTAAAGAGTTATTTTACTGCTTTTAAATATAAAGATAAAGAAAGTGCGAAATTAATTCAAGCTGCTGGGTATGTTTATAGCTTTCATGAATTTATGCAAGAAACTGGGATTTTACCTGATGCAGCATCGGTGGTATTCAACTCTTTAGGATATAGCGATCGCGGAATAAGTGCCATGTCCATCAACCGCGAAAATTTAGATGTTTTGAAAACCTGTTATCAGATTTACAAACATGACTCAAGTCCGAAAGAAATTCCCGAAGCACGCAAGCAAGTTTTAAATCGCATTAAACGCAGCGCTTATCATAGTTTTGAACGTGGTAAACAGTTTGTTGATGCTCTTTTAGAAGTTCCTGCGGACAAGATTACTTTTTTACCTCCTCATCAAGAGAGAATTACTGGGTTTTTCAACTCTGTTGCAGATGTTCCTTCAGAACTGATGTCTCAGTTAGGTTTCACAGGAGTTATGAACCTGCGACAAGCTCATGCTGAACTGATTAAAAAAGCTTTGGTTTCTCAGGATACTTATATATTTTTAACTGGCAATCCTGGTATTGGTAAAACTACAGCGATCGTCGATTTTCTCAAAAATCATCTAGATGAAGGTTTTCTCTTCTTTTATGTCAGTCCGAGAAAACAAGTTAACTTAGACATTATCGAAAAGTTTAAAAATAAAGAAACCGGGAAGTTATGCGATGAACGGTTATTAGCTATTAATAGCCACAGCAATCTCATTAAAGATAATTTCGGACGCTATACTGTTGAATACACCTGCAATCAGCGTCAGGGTAAGTTTGTGAAACAGTCCGTAGACTTTATTGATAGTAGCGATATTGAGCGAATTGGACGACGTTCAGATAGGTTAAAAAAAACAACAGACGATGTTCTTCAAGATATTGAGAAGAAAAGCAAAGGTGTTTTAAATAGTATTTGCGAGGCAATATCCACGATTGTAGAAGGTGAAGTTTCAAATAATATTATCGCTACAGCTTCTATCCAAGCTTTAAAGATAACACAAACTGGGGACACTTTGAAGCATTTCGAGAAAATCTTTAGAAACGCTTACAACGAAAGAGAAGGTAAAGTCTTTCCTGAGAGGATGCAAGAGATTTCGGGGAGAATAAAGCATCTATTCATCATGATAGATGAAATAACAGGGGATGATGGTGGAGTTCAGTTTTTAGATGGAATTCATAAGATTATATCTACGTATAAGTTAAATGAGAGCAAACACGGTTTTAATACTAAGGTGATTGTTGCCGATGCTTCTATCGTTGATAAAAACGTTATATTACAACACCTTTCTGATACATCACCCGAACCAGACAAAATCTATTTTCGTCGTGCTACAGAAACTGCTCAACCTCTTTCAATTGAACCATTAGTATTTAAGGATGTAGCAGCAACTGTTATCAATGCTAACTCCTACCCGGCAAAAAGTTTATCTATCACCTATAAAGTATTGATAGAGTCTTGCAAGTTTAGTGAAGAAGCACGTTTAAAACAAAAATATAACTTGGAAGCAAGTTTGCAAAACGAGATTTTAAAAGACATCGAAGCTTTTTTAAATCAGTCTGATGTTGACCAGATAATAGTTTACATCCAAAATCAGCGCAGATTAGCAGAACTGATTGAAAGAATTAAGGAACATCGGGGACAATTTGAGAAGTGTACCGATTATCTTGAGATACACGCAAATATATCTGAAGAGGAAAAGAAAGAAATACAAAAGTTTCAAGAAATCGTAAAAGTAGTTTTTATGACCTCTTCCGGAAGTCGGGGTTTATCCTTCCCTAAAGCTAAACACATCCTGGTAGAAGTTCCCAAATTTCAGATTGAGAAAAATCTCATGGAAGTAATCCAGGTAATTTATAGAGGTCGTGGGAATGATAAGATAGATAATCAAGATAAAGAGCTAGTTTTTTACTTAGCTGAACGTTCAGTTTATTATCAGGATGACCAGCAATTGTCTTTACAAGAAAGTGTGCTGAGTCTGTTAAATATCTTATTAATTTTGAAAGCTTCTATAATGACCAGAATTTTTGGCTCTGGTTGCATAGGACGCGATAATTTTATCATTATACCTATAGGTGGTAAGTCTGTTTTAGCTGCTGGGGAAACATTTTCTGCTCAAATGGTAAATCTCATCAACCAACTGAAGAAAGAACACCATAGAAACAGAAGCGATGTTTTAGCAGAAAAGGTTTATACAAGTTTAGAACAGCTATTAGGACGAGCCGAATTTACTGTTAGGAATACAACTAAATCTAATTATCTAGCATTGCGGGAGTCTTTCAACCGCGATTTTTATCAAATTTGTCACACTCTAGATAAGTTACTGGATTTTGGCAAAATTGAACCGGGATACATTAGTGGTAGTCTGTTGGTAGTGCCTATTGCTAACAAGACTTTAGAAGAAACTTATCAAATGCGTTTGCTTGATATCGCAAATTCTACTGATGAATTGTGGCAAAATATGCAGCAAATTAGCTACCGCAAATCTTACCCGGAGAGTTTGCGCTCTGCTATTAAGGATGCTATAGAGTTAGTTAAAAAGCTAAAAAATGGTGTTGAGAAAACACAGAGACTTGAACAGTTTAGCCAGCGTTTTGACCAGTATTATGCATTGCCATTATATGCATTTATTAGCGGTAAGGCTATGAGTGAATATTTTGCGAATGAACCTAATGAACCAGAAGATGAACGCTTTCGAGATATTCTAGCTGCATATATCCGCTTGCTGTATCCTGTTGGTAATATTTTGCCTATTGGTAACAATTATCAAGATTTTCCTTTTGTTGTTTTTAGAAGTTACAGTCTGGAGGAAATGAGGCAAAAAGTTTTTACAGACAAGTATCTTTTAACTTCTAATGAGTTAAATGTACTGAATTTAATTCTATCTAGAGATAGTGTTTTTACACCCTAGAAGGTTATATATACAAAGCCTTAGGCTTTAGGACGAGTACAATTTAAGCCTATAGATAGGGTTTTCCTCAATTTACTCAGTCTAAGCTGAGGTGTATGAAATCACGCTAGTTGAGGAATAAATTATGCCAGGTGGTAATGCTAGTCATAAAGGTGCTTCTGCTAAAACCAATGTTAACGCTAATGGGTTGACAAATGCTGCTGCTGAAGGACCACAAGAAACTCAGGGGGTTATCAGCAATGCTGACGATTCTACCAGAACCGACGAAGCAGAGGTAAATCCTGCTGCTGTTGAACGTCCGCAGACACCGGACGATGAGAAGTAGGATTTTGGGCGATCGCTTATTTTTTGTTTAGGCGATCGCACGCTAAATTGACTTATAATATCAACGTTAAATCCAACACAAATCCAGGTAAAACATCTTCACCTGATAAAGTGGCAGGATTTTCTAGAATCTCTACATCTTTAAGAGGACGATAAATTTCGACTCGCTTATTTTTGCGGTCAATTAACCAACCTAATATTGCACCGTTGTCAATATATTCTTGCATTTTATCCTGCAATTCTTTGAGCGAATCAGTACGCGATCGCAACTCAATTACAAAATCCGGACAAATCGGAGCAAAACTTTCTTGTTGTTCGGGGGTTAAAGCATTCCAACGTTCAATTTTCACCCATGAAGCATCAGGGGAACGTTTAGCACCATTGGGTAATATAAAGCCAGTTGAAGAGTCGAAAGCCTTACCAAGATTATTTTGACGACTCCAAGCTTGAAGTTGATACGCTAGTTCAATATTACGGTTGCCAGTCTCACTACCTGTAGGTGGCATAATTAATAATTCCCCTTCGGCTGTGCTTTCAAATCGATAATCGCGGTTGTTTTGACACAGTTGGAAATATTGCTCGTCAGTCAAATCGATATTCAATTTTAGTGTAGAAGGTAAGGCAATTTGCAGCGCTTCCATAAACTTACCTAAATCCTGCGAGATGGTAAATACTTTCTATTTTAATTCTATATACTAAGGCGATCGCTTATTCTTTATTTAGGCGATCGCTTGACGAGGTGATGGAAAGCGATCGCACCCCACACAACTTGTAACAAAACGTAAGGTGTACTCACAGCAGTGATACAAAGTGATGCGATAACCTAAATAATTATTGGCAAAAAGTCAATTTATGAATATTGCATATAGTTTTTATTTCTAAAGCTTTGACCAATAACCGTAAGATAGTGTATAGTTTCTTTTGAACTAAACACAAATAAATTCCGCCTATGATTCGAGATTTTAAGCAGGTACGCCAAACACCAGCTTCCATCATAGGAATTAAAATTCATGATAAAAGTTCGGCTACCATTCGCAAGTTATAATCTTTGGTCTTTATTCACTTCACCAGTTGGGAAAGAATGCTGGTTTTGTGATATGAAACGAGGTTTTAACAAGGTTCGTCAGAAAGAACGTAAAGTTAAGGCTCTTTTAGAGCAAGACAACAAGTATCAGGGAATTGGTATATTGGCACAAAAGGGAGTTTATGCATTTCATCAGGACTTGAAACTTTTGCACCAGTCAGACTGTGTGGAAAGAGTTGCAGAAGTTCTGAGATTAAATCAAGAATTAGATGAAGTTCGGGAACGAGTGATTTTCATCTTGACTAACTATAAAAAAAAGCCCATTTTAGTTTAGAAAAATATAGTTCGACTGAGCAGAGGTGATGAGGGATTTCCCACACTAATTACTATCCAGCAGGGTAGTTATCGTTTCAATCTATATGCATCAACTGACTGCATTTTTAGCTATCCAGATGGTACTATCCATATTTTAGATTTTAAAACAGGTAAATCAGATTTTGACCGACGACAGGCTTACGTATATTTATTAGCAGCTAGCTATCTCTATCCGCAGAAACCAGCTGCTGCCTCATTCTATAACTTAGAAACTAGCTTAACATCTGACATAATTACAGCCACTCCAGAACAACTTCAATTCGTGCAGATAGAGCTACAAGATATAGCGAAACAGCATGAGTTTGAAAAAAAGCGTTACTGGGAAAATCCAGATGATTTTGCGAGAATATTTCCCCCTAATCCTGGTATTTCCTGTAACTACTGCATATTTAGTTCCATTTGCAAATTTTCTGTGTGTGAGGTTTTGAGGTGATTGCAACTGCAACTGTAACTGTTCATAAACCAGTAGCGTTTTCAAGCGAAATTTTTAGTCTAAATTTTTCACATCTTAATATAATGTGCTTTCAATTGAGTCCTGAGCTGGAACAGGAGGAAGGCATCCGCTTGAGCTTCCATCTTAGTCGTACCTTACCCCAAATGGTCGTTATTTGGGATAAGCCATATTTTTATGCTCTGGCAATTCCCAAATATCCCATCCATCTTCTACCTGAAGAGTGGCAAGATATCCTCGAACAGGTTGTTGAAGAAGGATTAACAGACTTTAGCGATCGCACTTGGCAATTTCAAGAAGTTCCACTTATTGGAACAGCACCAGCAAATGTTATTTCTCAACTGGCTTATCAGATATTAAAGACAGCTAAAACGTATCCCTTTTCGCCAAAAACTATTGCGTATAAAAATGGTGTGCAAGTAAGGCAAGAGCCAAGGTTTTGGGCAGAACCTATCGAAATCAACGGAGTTTTACAGCCTGGTATTACTTTAACAATTAAGAGCAAGTTTTTATTAATCAATAATTTGGCTGAGTTTTATTTAAATCATCTCGACAAGCAAAACCCAGAGAAGCTTTTAATTGGTCTGAATGTTCGTTCCCGTGATATAGAAGGTAACGGTATTATCACCCAGCTTATTAGGGAGCCTACTTTAGAGCATAAGCAAAAACTTATTGGTCTGGCGAAGAGTGAAATTAGTAAGCAAGCTTTGCAAAATATTTTATCTGACGAACTCCTAGTAGCTGTCAAATTTGGCAAAGGTAAAAAACTTTATGAATATGGTATGGCTGCTTTGCGTCCCTGCGTAACGTCTGAAACAGCCAGCCGATTTGGGGTAGAGTGGGGAGAATTACTTAAGCAAACTAAAATTCCTTACCAAAAACGGAAAGAACTTTTAGTTGACTATAAAAAAGAAGCAAATCAGGCTTTAGGTGCTTATGGATTTGAGCTAGGACTTAGCATCAATAGCGTTCAGAATCCAGAATTGTTTTGGCAACCACAAGTTCCGATTGAAGATACTCCCCTACTGTTTGGCAATGGATTTATTGGCATTCAAAGTAAAATCCTCACAGGTCTTTCTAGAGGTGGTGTTTACCGCCGTCATGCAAAATATGCTAATGCAGATAGACCTATTCGGATTAATGTTCTCAACCTTTGTGATTTAACTTTAGATGTCTTTATCGCACAACTTAAGCAACAGTTGAAAAGTTACAAATTTGATAACGTAACTGTTATAAACTCAATATCACTAAAAGACTTAAGTGGAACTGAGTCGAGAGTCAAAGTGGAGAAAATAGTCAATGAATTAATGGAGACTCCACCTGACATAGTTTTGCCGTTTTTGCCCCAGAGTGATCGTAATGCTGATGAGCAAGAGGGGGGTAGTCTTTATCATAAAATATACGACCTATTGCTCACTCGCCAGATAGCTAGCCAAATGATTTATGAGGATACCTTGAGGAATCCCAATAGCTATAAATATATTCTCCAGCAGGTGGTTCCGGGGATTCTTGCCAAGCTTGGTAATGTACCTTTTGTCCTAGCTGAACCTTTACCGATTGCAGACTATTTCATTGGTTTGGATATTTCTAGAGAATCTAAAGCAAAATTATCTGGAACAGTTAATGCTTGTGCAAGTATTCGTCTTTATGGCAAGCAAGGGGAGTTTATTCGCTATCGGCTAGAAGATGCTTTGATTGAAGGTGAAGAAATTCCTAAAAAAGTGCTAGAAAAATTGTTACCAGCAAACGAGCTAGAAGGCAAAACTGTACTTATTTATCGTGATGGACGCTTTTGCGGTCAAGAAATAGCTAATCTACTACAATGGGCTGAAGCAATTGGCTGCAAACTTATATTAATAGAGTGTAGAAAATCTAATATTCCTCGACTACATAATGTGGTCAATAAATCTATAAATGCACCTGAAAAAGGTTTGGCGCTGCGTATTTCTTCTCGCGAAGCAGTTCTGGTGACAACTCAGGTAATTGAGAAGATGGGGCTTGCTCTTCCTTTACGCTTAACAGTTATTCTTGGAAACCACGGAGTTTTAATATCTCCTCCTATAGAACAAGTAATTGAAACTACCTTGAAACTTACTTTGCTGCATTATGGTTCATTAAAAATGCCTCGCTTGCCAAAGCCAGTATATGGAGCGCATAAAATGGCAAAACTGCGATTAAGGGGTATTTATCCAAGCAGTAAGTTGGAAGGGGATTGCGAGTTTTGGCTGTAGTCGTGATCGCACTCCTCAAACTTTAATGTGCAAGCGCTATATTAAAGCTAAATATTCCAGCTGTCTACGAGTTGGTTTCTGCAATGGAAAACACAATAAATACGATTGAAGAAAGTGGCGAAAACACCGAAGCGATCGCTCTTGCTCAAGCGATGGAAATCCAAGATAAAATAAATCAACACCTCAAACAATTATCCTTAGAAGGGTTGCAAGTTGTCGCTGATGTAGCTTACCTTGCAGATAAAGAGAGTGAGGAACCAACTCAAGAACTTGAGAAAATTCCTGGCTTTGTTGAATCCTTTCAAAAGGGTAAGAAAGACATTTCTGAAGGTCGCATTACGCCTCTTGAGCTACTTAATTGGAGAACGATTCGTTCTGATGTATGAAGTTATCGCAAACAGCGAATCGCTTCTAAAAGCCCCCGCGCCTTATTCAATGTCTCCTCATACTCTTTTTCTGGTTCAGAATCAGCTACCATACCGGCGCCAGCTTGCACAGTTACTGTATTATCATGAACTACCATTGTCCGGATAGCGATCGCACTATTTAATTGTCCTTCAAAATCGTAATATCCATACACGCCAGAATACACGCCACGCCGACACAGTTCTAGTTCATGTATAATTTGCATTGCTCTAATTTTTGGTGCGCCGCTGACTGTACCTGCGGGAAAGCAAGCTTTGAGCAAATCCCACGCACTTTTACCCGCAGCTAGTTTACCTACAACATTAGTAACGATGTGCATCACATGAGAGTATCTTTCAACCATCATTAATTCATCAACTCTCACACTACCGCTTTCGCACACCCGCCCCAAGTCGTTACGCCCCAAATCGACAAGCATCACGTGTTCGGCGATTTCTTTGGGGTCTTGCAGCAAATCTTCAGCTAAAGCTGCATCATCTTTTGGTGTTTTCCCTCGTGGACGTGTTCCCGCGATCGGGCGGACTGTCGCTATCACCTCACCATCTGCATCTTTTTCTGCTTTCACCATTACTTCTGGACTCGAACCGATGATTTGCCAATCCTGGAAGTGAAAGTAAGACATGTAAGGCGAAGGATTAATCTGGCGCAGAGAACGGTAAAGGGCGAAGGGGTCGCCTGTGTATTCAGTTGTAAGTCGCTGGGAAATGACTACTTGAAAAATATCCCCAGCTTTGATATAATGCTTTGCTTTTTCAACTTGGGCGCAAAATTCATCT
>CAXTNZ010000200.1:0-13876 GCA_964245695.1 uncultured bacterium
GGGAAGCAGGCGAGGAAGAAGAGAGAAATTGGCGCAGTTCTCCAAGTTCGCAGGCGGTGGTTCCGTCTTGGGCTACGACTACAGCGGCGGCAGCGGTGGCGAAATCGGCTGCTAGTAGTGTGGTAGCATCAGCAGTTAGGGCAAGGGTGAGGGCGCTGATGAATGTATCTCCTGCACCTGAGGTACGAGATTGGATGGTAGGTTGAGCATGGGTGCGATATGCTGGGGAATCACGCTCAAAAATAATTGCACCTTCAGCATCTAAGGTGACAGCAGCAATTTTCGCTTTCGTAAGGTTGAGTAGTTTTTCCCCGTATGGTGCAATTTGTTCGCCACGGGAGATCCCCCCTTTGTCCCCACTTAAAAAGGGGGGAAGATTGAGTAAATTAGTTACCTGGTTGTAGTTAGGTTTAACTGCGGTAACGCCAACGTGACGATAGGCGGTGAGGTTTTTAGAGTCAACGACTAGGACGCAGGGGGAGTTTTTCTGAAGTTGAGCTAAGACACCAATCACCCTTTCGGTGACAATTCCATAGCCGTAATCAGAGACAATAACCGCATCAGTTTCTGGAAATCTCCGCTCAAGTTCATCAATCAACGCTTGTTCAGCGCGATCGCTAATTGCATCAGTAGTCCCAGAATCAAATCTCACCAGTATTTGCGATGCTGATATCACCCGTTGCTTGGTCAGTGTCTGTCTACCTGACGCGGTGATCATGTGTTTTGTGGAAACGCCACGTTTTGAAAGCGCTTGCTGTAATAACTCACCCTCCCAATCATCGCCAATAACCGATAAAAATGTTACATCACCGCCGAGACTGCGGACATTAACAGCAGTATTAGCCGCACCACCACAGAACAACAAGCGCTCGCTTACAGTAACAATCGGCACTGGAGCCTCTGGACAAAGGCGATCGCTAAATCCTTGCAAGTAGCAATCAAGCATCGCCTCACCAAGAACGATGATTTTCCGATTCGCGACTTTATCCAGCAGCTTTACCAACTCAGGGTTCACTCGCGACCTCCTGAGAGTTGTTGACCTCACCTCCAAACCCCTGCACCGTAGGCGAGGAGGGGGAGAAATTTTTCACATCGGCAGACAATATTACTTGTGCAGCAGCGGCGAGGTTGGTAACAATATAATGAGGTGTTCTCTCAAAAGACGACTCCCACTCAGTTTCATTGCCATTATCTATTAAAATGGCTTTGCATCCTGCACGACGACCAGCTTCGACATCATTGAGGATGTCGCCAATAAACCAAGATTTTTGCAGATTGATATTGTGTTTAGCGGCAGCACGTAGAATTAAACCTGGTGCAGGTTTGCGACAATCACAAGCGATCGCATATTCTAAAACCACACCATCCGGGTGATGCGGACAGTAGTAGAAATCAGTCAACGGGACACCTGCATCTGCTAACATTTGACGCGATCGCTCTTCCACCGCGATAAGTGCAGATTCTGGAAAGTAACCCCGCGCCACACCTGACTGATTGGAAATTACAATCAACTTGTATCCAGCTGCATCAAGTAGTTGCAATCCCTCAATTGCACCCACCGTTAGCTGCATCAACTGCGGTTCAACATTATACGGCACATCCTCAATCAGAGTCCCGTCTTTATCCAGAAATACTGCTTGGTTAGTCATTGGTCAAAAGTCAAGAGTCAAGAGTCAAGAGTCAAGAGTCAAGAGTCAAGAGTCAAAAGTCAAAAGTCAAAAGTCAAGAGTCAAGAGTCAACTTTGAGCTTCTGAAGGTGAAGTTTCAAGTTCCAATCACCCTTGTCCCCCTCTCCCCCTCTCCTTATCAGGGCCAAGAACTTTCACCCATTGGCAGTACCATCATTTCTGGGATGACGGTTCCCTCTGGCGAGGACAGCAAAAACCGAATGGTTTCCGCGACGTTTTTGGGGTCTTGCAATTTACTTACATCAATATCCGGGAATCGATCTAGCAAAAATGGCGTTTGCATTCCACCTGCAACCAAGGCTGTAACTTTAATGTTATAGGGACGCGCCTCTACATGCAGGGCGTGACTAAAGCCTAAAAGTCCCCATTTGCTAGCATGATAAGCAGAAGCATTCGCCCAAGCACGCTTTGCCGCTGTGGAAGTAATGTTAATAATGTAACCGCTACCTTGTGCTTTCATTACTGGTAAGGCGAACTTTGACATAATGAAGGGAGCGCTGAGATTAACTGCAATAATTCGCTCCCAATCTTTAATAGCAAGTTCTTCAATTGACAGGGTGACATCCGTACCTGCATTGTTAATTAGAGCATCCAAGCGCCCATACTGATTGACAATTTTTTGGATAGCAGTTTCTACTTGCTGCTCATTAGTGACATCCATCACCAAAGGCATTCCTTGAATTTCACCTGCCACTTTTTGCGCTAAATCTTCTCGAATATCAGCGACAACGACGCTAGCACCAGCTGAGGATAAAGTCAAAGAGACGGCTTCACCTAGTCCGCGTCCGCCTCCTGTTACTAGTACTACTTTGCCTTTGAGTTCTTGCATAGTTTTTTTCTCCTTTAAATTAAAGATTGGTGATTCGGGATTGGGCTAGGGTGCGATTCTTTTCTAGTCTCTAGTCCCCAGTCCCTAGTCTTTAGTCCCCAGTCCCTAGTCCCTAGTCCCCAGTCTTCAATCAATTCACACAAAAGATGCAAAACGAAGTGTTGTACTTCCTGAATGCGTTGGGTATCGGTTGCGGGAACAATTACTGCTAAATCAGCTAGTGAGACTAATTCCCCACCATCGCCACCCAACAAGGCGATACACTTAATCTGGGAACGACGGGCAGTTTTGAAAGCTTCGATGAGATTGCGCGATCGCCCACTCGTACTAATCCCAAGTAACACATCTCCGGGTTGGGCAAATGTTTCTACTTGTCTGGAAAAAACGTACTCGTAGCCAACATCATTCGCCCATGCACTCAAAAAAGCTGTATCCGCAGTCAGTGGCATTACGGGAAGTCCCGCCCGCTTTAAGCTGCGAAATTTACCAACAAATTCGGCGGCAAAGTGTTGAGCATCTGCCGCACTACCACCATTGCCACAAACAAGCACTTTTCCACCTAAGGCAAAGCAAGTGCTAATTGCTTCCGCAGCTTTGACAATTGCCGGGGCAATTTGTTGGCGGGATTTTTCCATCACGACGATCGCCGCTGCAAAGTTTTGGTCAATCAGGGACAGGGGAGAGGAAACAGGGGGCGAAAGGACTTCTTCGTACAAAGACGCAATGGCGTTTGTTACTTGTTGCCAAGTAAACAGATGATTGGCGCGTTGGATTGCTTGCGAACTTAGGCGATCGCGCACTTCCGGATTTTGGTAAAGATAGGTAATGCGTTCGGCGATCGCGTCTGCATTGTTTGGCGGCACAAGAAACCCAGTTTCACCATCTTTGACGGTAAACTTGACACCGCCAACATTAGAACCAATAACTGGCGTTCCACAAGCCATCGCTTCTAAAGGCGTAATTCCAAATGGTTCGTACCAAGGCGTTGTTACAAACACATCAGCCGCACTGTAATAATATTTAAGCACATCTCGGTAGCGGCGACCGACAAAAGTCACCTGCGATTCAACGCCTTCTTCAATTGCAATATTTTGCAAACGACTGATTTCTGGAGTCAGGCGGGGGTCTGGTTCTTCTGATTCACCACCAACAATTAAAAGTCGTGCAGCTAGTTTCTGCTTAACTAAACGCCCAAAAGCACGAATCACCGTATCCACGCCTTTACGCGGCACTAAACGCCCCAATTGTAGGATAATACGCTCATCGGTCGGCAAACCCAGCATTGTGCGAGCGGTAGTTTGATCAACTTGCCAAAACTCAGCCGCATCAAAACCACAGGGAATAATCGTAATTTTCTCTTTTTTGGCATGGTAAAGACGCAGCAAGTCTTCCTCATCCTGCGGACACTCGGCGATGATGTAGTCAGCTTCTGCAACAATGCGGTCTTCAATTGTAAATCGCTCATCGGGAAATTCGTCTGCATCGCCTTGATAAAAGCGTCGCACACGACCAAGAGCGTGAAAAGTCACAACAAAAGGTGTACCCAACACCCGCTTAATTTCCGCCGCCACCATCGCCGACATCCAGAAATTTGCATGGATTAAGTCGTAGTTTTGCTCTGTGTATTGACAAAAATTCAGCACATAAGCAGTAAACTCTTCCATATA
This sequence comes from uncultured bacterium, assembly GCA_964245695.1. Lineage (GTDB taxonomy): Bacteria > Cyanobacteriota > Cyanobacteriia > Cyanobacteriales > Nostocaceae > Hassallia. The sequence continues at coordinate 4,185 of CAXTNZ010000200.1, forward strand.
CGGCAACATATCTTCTTTACGCACGTATATGGGTGGACCAGCAGGGACATTAATAATCCGAACGTTATCCATCCATTGAATAATTGTTGGCAAGTCGGAGTTATCCCGCCTGGTAAAAACATCAACTTTGTAGCCTAAACCAGCCAAATGTTTAGCCAGTTGACCTACATATACATTTTGACCGCCACTATCTGCACCCCCAAAACTTCCCAGGGGTGAAGCGTGTTCACTAATTAAAGCAATTGATTTAGTCATTTGTCATTTGTTATTTGTCATTTGCTAAGGACAGAGGACGAATGACTAATGACCGATTTAAATGCTTCGTCCCAGTCGCGGGTAAATCTTTGAATGTTAAAGCGTTTTTGCGCTGTTTGGGTTGCAGCTTTACTCAGCTTTTGTGCGTAATTTTGGTCGTTTAATAATTGGCGCATTTTTAAAATAAGGTTTTCCACATCAGTATCGACATAACCAGATTTGTTTTCTACTACTGTCACCATTTCTGTAGTCGCCAACCCAATTATTGGCAAACCTACCATCATCGCTTCGCACACAGCAAGTCCTAAGCTAGTGTAGCGGATGGGATTAAAGAAAAAGCGGTAACGTGAGGCGAATGCTGGTAATTGGTGATGCGGTACTTCGCCAAGTCCACCCAATTTTTCTGCACCCATCCCAACCAAATCTAGGGGAATTTCTTGGCGAACGCGTTCAAATATATCAACACCAAGACGACGACCACGCGATCGCAAACCATTCACCACTACAAGTCCCTTTTCCAATTCTCCCGTATAACGCACATTTTCGGGAATTATCACTCCATGTTCAATTACACGCGTCGGGGTGCGGTTGCTATTCCACATCAATTGGTTAAAGTGCGTCACATGCACCAGCATCACATCCGCATCGTCTACAACGTGGTAGGTGTCCGTTGGGTGTTCCCTTGGCGGATCATGTTCCAAATAAATTCGCGGAAGTCGTCGCTGCGACTCTGAGAGAATCTCATATTGATCCTCAATGTAGTTTTTGCGCGACTGAAACAAAATACAATCAAACTGGAGATTTTTGACTTCAGTTGCGGGAACATCATAAACATTATCTGACCAAGGAAAACTACCACTACGACCGCCATAACCCTCTGGTCGTTCTGGTTTAACAGGCAGATAAAATTGATGATGGCACTGCGTCAAGTAGTAAAGATAGCTACCGTGGATGTGCCAAGTGAGGATGCGTAATTCTCGCATATTAAGTGCTTATTTTCGTAGTGACGCGATTTATCGCGTCTTGATTACCAAATATTGACTTGAGTAAAAAAATGTATTGCTCTGTTGGATGATTCTGCAATGATTGTGGCTGCACGCAATGGGAAAGAACACCCCCGCCAAACTCTTGCGACTGACCAACACGAATTGGAATTCCTGCCAAATAGCAGATGTAAGCTAGAGCGTAAGGTGACTCCCCCGAAGAAGTGAAAATTACAGATGCATCAAAAGCGCTTTGCTGAAGTTGTGAAATCAATGTGAGTTCGCTTTCAGCATTGGCAAATCTCCCAGCACCTTCATACACCAACACCTCATCCACCCAAGGTAACTCTAAACTAATTTGGCGACTTCCTGGGGAAATTATTAAAGTAATAGCGGCATTTGGTAGCACTTGGCGCAACATTTGTAGTGCGGGAATAGTTAATATTAAGTCTTGCTGATTACCTACTTGCATTGCCAAAACTCTTTCCACATTCCGCCAACTTTCAGGTAGCATTCGCAACCTCCTTTCTCAGCAGGTCGTCCACCTGAGATATTACCATTTCTGGAGCGATCGCTAAATGGCAAGATATGGAAGATGGGGCAATTAATTTGTCTTCTTCTAAACACCCTAACCACTCAGAAGACACGACTTTCACCTCCGGACTCAAAACGCGATGAATCTCTCGATTCAAAGGTGCCCATCTTTGCACTTCCGAATTAGAAAAAATTACAACGCTCTTTACTTTCAAAGCTGCTGCTAAATGAGATACTCCTGTATCGTTACAAATCAGTATCCGCGCCTGACTTAAGAGAGCCGCTAAAGCACCCAAATTAGTACTTCCAGCCAAATCAATCGGTTTGAACCGCATCATTTCTGCTACGGCACGCGTTAAATTTGCTTCTTTTGCTGTGCCACTAAGCACTACTTGGAAGCCACGAGCAGCAAGAGCATCAGCGACAACTGCAAACTTTTCTGGTGACCAACGTCTCTCTGACACGCTTGCACCAGGGTGAACGCAGATATACTCGTTTTTTTGCAGGCGACGTACTGACTCAATTTTGTGCAAAGCGGAAAAATCCTCTTCCTGCAAAGGAAATTCCAGGTCATCCCCCAAGAGTGGTATTCCCAAATAATCGATTAAGCGCAGGTGACGCCATACCTCTGGTTCTTGTTCTGGGTAGGGTAGAAAGTAATCTGGATCTGGGCAATAATTATTAGGCAGATAAAAACCAGCATTAACACGAGCGCCGAGTAAGACTGTAAAGGAATTGCTGACAATGCCGCTACCGTGCATCTGTAATGCCAAGTCAAATCGTTGCTGCTGTGTACTGGCTAAGAATTCTGGTAATTTGCGAACATCTAGCGGTACTTCTGGAATACCTGGATAGCCGGGAAATTCTAAGAATTCATCAAGGTAATGGCGGAAACGTTCCACAAAAGAACGCGCCCAGGGTAGACCGATTAAGGTAATTTTGGCTTGAGGGAACGCCCCACGTAACGCTCTCATGGCTGGTACAGCACAAAGTAAATCGCCCAATCCGGGAAGCGATCGCACAATGGCTATACGAGCGATCGGTAGTTGCTTACTGAGTCGATGTTGGTATAACACAAATGCTATCTCCAGGAGAGCCAGCGCCGTCGGACTATTTTATTAAGATTACTCAGTTCCCAAGCTCAGTTCATTAGGCATTTGACCAAAGAATTTTCGCCTTTAACTCATCGCCATTGTGCAAATGCACAAAATGGGCAATGGGCGATAGGGAAGTCACTCCTCCAGCTTCAGCATTCCCTGCACCAATTGAACGACAATCTCGTGCATTAGCATAGTTTCGCATTATTTCCAGAGGCGATCGCACAAAGTTCTCTCGTCTTTCTTGTGTCAACGCTGCTGCTTGTACCGCCTTTGGGTCAAGTTGTGCCTCATTTGTAAGCACCTTACTAGATGGCAGAATTTGTACTGTCTCCACTTCTTCCAAACCACTAAGGGCTTTTGTAACTTTGCTTGGCGGTAGTTCTGTTGCTTGCTGTAAATCTTCGATGTCACTACCTAAAAAAATGGCTACATCCTAAATGATCCACTAGTTGATTTTTTTACTTTGTTATGTTTAAAATATTATTGCACTACCTAAGTATTTTTGTTGTTAAAAATACATTTTTTTTACTAAAAAATTGTCAAATCTTACTAAAGAATTGTCAAATTCTTATCTGAGTTGTGTTCAAAGTATTATTGCACTACCTCAATATTTTTACTAGAAAAAATACATTTTTTGATATCAGGGTTCCGGCAAAGTTTTATTTGATGTGGGTTTCAGGCTAGGTTGTCTACCGATCAGTCAACAACTGCAATATAGTAAATCAAATGACTGCTGATTTTCCCTTGGTATCTGTTATTATCCCCGCTTACAACGCTTCGTCTTTTATTGGTCGGACATTAAAATCTGTCCTATCTCAAACTTACAAAAATATCGAAGTTTTAGTTGTTGATGATGGTTCACTAGATAAAACTTCGGAAATTGTAGAATCTTTTGCTGAAAAAGACAGTCGGGTCATTCTATTGAAACAGCAAAATGCAGGGGTCGCGGCTGCTCGTAATTTAGCAATTGAAAAATCGAAAGGTGAATATATCGCTCCAATTGATGCTGATGATATTTGGTTTCCCCAAAAACTAGAAAAACAAGTGCAATGCATGTTAAAGGCAGACCAATCTGTAGGATTAGTTTATGCCTGGTCAGCGTTTATTGACGAAGAGGATAGAATTATTGGAAAATACACTTCTTTCTATTATCTAAACATTCGCAGCATAGAGGGATATGTTTACCCAGCTATGATATACACGAACTTACTAGGTAATGGTAGTGTACCTCTAATCCGTCGTTCTTGTTTTGATAAAATTGGCTTTTACAACTGCAATCTTAAAGAGCAAAATGCTCAAGGTTGCGAGGACTGGGATATTTACCTGCGTATTGCTGAATTTTATCAATTCCGGGTGGTACCAGAGTTTTTAATTGGTTATCGTCAATTAATAGGAAGTATGTCTAAATCCTATAATTCAATGGCAAGATCTTACGATTTGGTCATGGCAGATTCCAAGAAACGACATCCAGAAATGTTTACTTGTATATACAATTGGTCTGCCAGTGATTTTTATACTTACGTTGTAACTACAACCAAAGAGTATGGAGACTATTGGAGTACTTTAATCTGGCTAAGTAAAGCTATAAAATTAGACTTTCTTCGGCTTTTACAAACTTGGGTTTATCGATGTTTTTTTATATGCATTATGCAAATTTTAGCTAAGCATCTAATATATGTAATTTTGCCAAAGCATTATTCTTGGTTGCAGTTTTCCCCAAAAAATAATTCTCCTAAAAATATAGCTGTTGCTCAAGTGACTACATTAACCGATCTCCAGAAAGAAATGCTTAAACCACAAGAAATTCCCCGGAAACCGTACGAGAAGATTAGGCGGCTAAGATGGTTACATATTGTGCAGCTTTGTAGTCAGTTATCTTACAATAGTGAAAAAACCAAAGTTCGTTCAAAAGTTTGTTCATAATTCCCCAAACCTGGCAATTTAGTTATGCAAACAATTGCGCCTGCTGTTAGCCTTCAGCTGTTAATCCACGGTTTGAAAGCGCCTTTGCGTCAGCTTTTCATCTTATAAATCAGCAATGCCGAATTTTAACTTACCGCAATTTCCGCAGCAGCAAAGCAAGACGAATCTGCACTGCATCGTCGAAGCGACGCGGGTCAAGTCCAGTAAGCAAGGTAATCTTATCTAATCGGTAACTGAGAGTATTTCTGTGGATAGAAAGCTGACTAGCAGTATAAGAAGGACAGCAGTTCTGGGCAAAGAAAGCATCTAAAGTAGCAAGCAATTCCGGTTCATGATTGAGAGGACTCAGCAAATAAGTTGCTAATTCAATTTTTGTTTGCTCATCTGCAACACCGATAAAGGCAGCAATTCCCAATTTATCTAAACAATGTACTTGATTGCGATCGCCAAATTTACACCCTAAAGACAAAGCCGCCCGTGCATCTTGGTAAGATTGAGCAAGTCCGCGAATTCCTGGGTGATAGCGACCAACGCCAATGCTAATCGATGCACCAGTATCACCCCGCAAGCGCGTTAATAACCCCTCAGCAGCCCGCTTTAGCGCTGTAAGATTTGCCCATGTAGGGCTGGGATAACCCCGCCCCTTCTGATCCGGTACATCGCCATAATCCGCCCAACTACCTAAGTTTTTTGTATCACTCGCCTTGAGGACAGCCACCTCGCCATCACCGAGATCAGCGCAAATTGTATCGTTAGGTAGATGGAAAAAGCTAACAACACTGCCAATTACCAAAGTTGCCCGTCGCCGTACTTGTGCCTCTAAGGTTTCTATCTCACACTTTTGAGAAATATTATTTCCCAAAATGTAATCAGCCGCATCGATTAAAATCACTGCACGGGGTGGTGTCAAGTCTAACCCCAAAAGCTTGCTATAGCGCAAGACAGTTGCCTCATCATCTATCAAACCATGAAGTAAGTCGTAGATAAACTTATTTTTCAGCTCGTGCTGGTTAGGCAATGCATCAATAACCGCCGTCTGATTAATTACCAGTTCCACGATTACCTGCGCCAAACGCGGCGAAATCTCCTCGCCATTCATAGGTTTGCCGATAATCACTTCACCGACTTGTGTATCAAAAGAAAACGGTACTTGCAGGTATTTCTGGATATTTTTTGCACAAATGCGGTTGAAGAAAAGCCCGATCAACTTGGGGTTGCTACAGGCGATCGCAATTCCTTGCTCATCAATCACAAAAACTTCCGCGCACAATAGCTGCGCCACTCGTTGGGCGACTATTTTGGCAACTCTCTCAAATTGTACAGCGGTAGTTAACAAAGCTGCCATGTGAATTTTTTGAGGCGATCGCTCAGTATTGTTAATAACCAAAGAAGTATCTAAGACATTTTATATCCGCGTCATCCAACTTACGACAGAGGATAGTGTAAAAGTTTATTGTTAACTGCGTCACATCCGCATTTCTACTACTAAATGTCTATGCAATTAAGAATAGAAAAGCTTTCTACCAATAGTGGTATGGTTGAGGACTTTGTTTCATGGTAAACAACTAAATGAAGGGACTTGGTTACTGGTTAACAACCAACAACCAACATCTAATTACTAACAATTCCTAGATAAATATATTTATGCAACTTGCAGGTAAAGTAGCGTTGGTAACAGGAGCAGGTTCCGGTATCGCTAAGGCAACAGCAAAGCTGTTTGCCACTGAAGGTGCCAAAGTTGCCGCCCTGGGGCACACAAAGGACGAACTGGAAGAAACCGTTGCCCAAATTCAGGGCGATAATGGTGAAGCAATCCCACTGATTGCTGATATTTCTCAACCAGAAGAAATGCAACAAGCAATCCAGCAAATCGTAGACAAGTGGGGACGCTTGGATATTGTATTTGCCAACGCCGGAATTAATGGAGTTTGGGCACCTATAGATGAATTGACACCCGAAGAATGGGACAAAACAATCAACATCAATCTGAAAGGAACTTTTTTAACAGTTAAGTATGCCGTACCTTTTCTGAAAAAGCAGGGTGGATCTGTTATTATCACTTCTTCTGTCAACGGCACGCGCATTTTTAGCAATACTGGTGCAACTGCTTATTCTTGTTCAAAAGCTGCACAAGTTGCTTTCACAAAAATGGTTGCTTTAGAACTTGCTAAACACCGCATTCGTGTTAATGTAATTTGTCCTGGGGCAATTGAAACTAGTATTGACGAAAACACAGAAAGACGAGATTTAGAAAAGGTTCAAGAACCTGTTGAGTTTCCTGAAGGCAAGATTCCGTTGACTGATGGCAAACCCGGAACATCCGAGCAAGTGGCACAATTAGTGTTATTCCTAGCATCAGACGCTTCCAGCCACATTAGCGGCACCGAAGTTTGGATTGATGGTGCAGAATCTTTGCTAAAAGCTTAGGGATGCGATCGCACTCATTTGCTCAGTAGGGTGCGAAAACGTGCGTATAACGCACCCTCAAATCGTTGATTTACCTGTTTTTATTGCCTTCCTCAACTTCTTACTGCATTCTATCTATCGTGCGATACTGAATTGCTTCCGCCACATGATTGGCTTTTAAGTCCTCATTTCCCGCCAAATCGGCAATTGTTCGTGCTACTTTGAGAATGCGATCGCTTGCTCTTGCTGATAAACCTAATTTTCTAATTGCGGCTTCTAATAAATTGCGACTAGCATCATCTAACTTGCACCATTGCTGAAGATGACCACTCTGCATATGTGCATTACAACGCAGATTTGGTTCATTTTGCCAGCGTTGATGAGCGCGATCGCGTGCTTGCTGAACTCGTTGGCGCACGCTTGCAGATTCTTCTCCCGTAGGTTGTTGGGTAATCTCTTCTGGTTTCAAACGATTAACTGCAACTTGTAAATCAATCCGATCCATCAATGGACCAGAAAGCTTTGCCCAATATTGTTCTCTTTGACGTGGCGAACAAGTACACTGCTGGATAGTATCGCCATAGTAACCGCAAGGACAGGGATTGGTACTCGCTACCAAAGTAAATTGCGCCGGAAACATCACTGATTGCTTAGTTCGTGATATTGTGACGTAGCCATCTTCCAAAGGCTGACGCAAAAATTCCAACACATCACGTTTAAATTCTGTTAATTCATCCAAAAAAAGTATCCCGCGATGTGCTAAGGATATTTCTCCTGGACGGGGAAAACTACCGCCACCCACAAGCGAGGGACCAGAAGCCGAATGGTGGGGACTGCGAAAAGGGCGATCGCGTACTAAAGACCCACGATTTTTTAATAAACCAGCCACCGAGTGAATGCGAGTCACCTCCAAAGCCTCAGCAAATACCAAAGGTGGTAAAATCGTCGGTAAGCGTCTAGCTAACATCGTCTTCCCACTACCAGGCGGTCCGACAAAGATTAAATTGTGTCCCCCAGCTGCGGCAATTTCTAAGGCACGACGGGCATGTGCCTGTCCCTTAACATCCTTCAAGTCTGCACTGCTAAACGAGTGTAGAGGCGTTGCAGGTAATGTCTCTGGTGTGCTATCCAACTGCACAGGTTGATAACGACCTGGATTATTTAAAAAATTTGCCACATCAGATATATTATTAAATCCGTAAACTTTCAATCCTTCAACCACAGCGGCTTCCTGTGCATTATCAGCCGGAACAACTAAACCCGCAATTCCCATCTTTTGAGCAGTAGCAGCAATGGGTAGAACACCAGCAACTGCACGTAAACTACCATCTAGGGAAACTTCCCCTAAAAAAAGATAATCTCCCAACAACTCAGCACTGACTTGCTCAGAAGCCGCCAAAATTCCCACACTGATAGGCAAATCAAAACAGGGACCTTCCTTGCGTAAATCAGCCGGAGTAAGGTTAATTACAATCTTTCGCATCGGAAAGGCAAAACCAGCATTCTTCAAAGTTGCCTTTACCCTTTCCTTGGATTCCTGTACAGCAGTGTCTGGCAATCCTAACACGACAATTCCCGGCAATCCCCCTGATACATCGACTTCTACACCCACCTTAACGGCGTCGATGCCGACAATTGATGCACTCCAAACTCTAGCAAGCATAATCCTTTGTCCTTGGTGATTCGTCTGTCTTATCATTGACAATTGGCAAATGACAAATAACAAATGACACATGACAAATCAAGAGACGATTTTCGGTAAAATTATTCGTCGAGAAATTCCCGCTGACATTGTTTATGAGGATGATTTGGCGATCGCATTCAATGATGTTCAGCCCCAAGCACCGGTTCACATCCTCGTCATTCCTAAAAAACCTATTGTCAAACTTGCTGATGCTGAAGAAAGTGATCGCGACCTTTTAGGGCATCTTTTATTAACGGCAAAGCGCGTTGCCGAAGAAGCTGGACTCACCAATGGCTATCGCGTTGTCATCAACACTGGTTCTGATGGCGGTCAAAGTGTCTACCACTTACATGTGCATATCCTGGGAGGACGGCAAATGGCATGGCCCCCTGGTTAATGCACCTATAGAGGCGCAATTCACTCAGGACTTACGCACAAACTAGGATTTTACTTCATTACGAGCGAAGTAAAGTAATCGCACTCGCCTTATTTTTCGTCACGAGTGCGTAAGTCCTATCACTGCGTCTCTACCTTCTATAAGAAAAACAAATAACTCTTATAATAGATACTTAATTTAAAAATGTTTACAAATCTAAACTATTCCTTTAATCTAATAAACAGGTAGGCAATCTAACCTACTCAATCTTAAAAAACCAAGCAATCATAAACTCATGACCACAACCTTACAAAGACGCGAGAGCGCCAGCGTATGGGAACGGTTCTGCCAGTGGATCACCAGCACCGAAAACCGCTTATACATCGGTTGGTTCGGCGTATTGATGATTCCGACACTGCTAGCCGCCACCA
>CAXTNZ010000201.1:0-13799 GCA_964245695.1 uncultured bacterium
CACTCCCCCCCTCCCTCGCCATACCCCTACCTTGGGACCACATCGACACGGGAATTGAGAAAAAGTGGCTGAAAGAAGACTTGCAACGCGCCCTAGAAGCTGCAACTGTCCCTGACTGTTCTTTTGATGGTTGTTCTCACTGTGGCGTATGCGGCACTGATTTCGGACATAATATTGTAATTCCCCCACCGCCAATCCCGGAATTCGCAGGCGATTTTGTACCAAATACTACCAAGGCACAACGGCTGCGCGTTCGGTTTGGCAAGCAAGGCGATATGGCTTTGGTGAGTCACTTGGATTTGCTGCGCCTGTTTGACCGAGCATTGCGGCGTGCAGGATTGCCAATTTCTTTTACTGGTGGATTTCATCCAATGCCACGCATTTCTCTAGCTAATGCGTTGGCTTTGGGGGCTAGCAGCAGTGGTGAAATTGTTGATTTTGAGTTGACACAAGTTTTGGAAGTAGATACTTTCCGACAACGGTTGGAGCTAGCTTTGCCGAAAGACATACCCATATATGATGTGGAAGAGCTTGATTTAAAAGCTAGTGCCGCTACCCAATTATTGGAGGCTGCGGAGTATTTGATCACCGTGGTTGCAGATGAAGATATCTCCGAGGCAAAATGGCAAGTGTTGATTGATACAATAAAAGAAAAAGATGAGATTTGGTTCGAGCAAAAAACTAAGTCAGGCAAGACTAATTTGGTAAATCTGCGCGATCGCCTGTTCGACATAGAATTAGTAGAAACCAAAACAAGCCTGGCAGAATCTACATGTGTTCTGCGTTATGTCGGTAGCTGTCGTAATGACGGGGTGCTGTTGCGCCCAGAACAAATCCTGTTTATGCTAGAACAAGTGGCAGGTGTAGAATTTCAATTGCTGCACATCCATCGGAATCGGCTAATTTTGGGAGTATAATCGCTCTTTGGGCAACTTGCTAGTAGTTGTCCGGAGATAGCACATCATGGGAATTGATTTTTAGCAAGGTTGCGTTAGAATTAGATGAAGAGAATTTTCTGGCGCTGCATTGAGTGATCTGGTTCACTACCCTGATAATCAGGGGCGAAAGCAAACATAGAAGAAGTGCAATTTCTAGGATTTTATCCCAGGCAAACTGAGGGAGATTAAAGAACACACTCTTTTTATAGCTATGAGCGTGAATCAGTAACCAATAACAGGCTCAGTCGAACCCCTCTTAAGTCTATGCTTTTTAAAACAACTGCTGAATGCCTAATCCCTAGGTGGTGATGGCGATGCATCGAAAATCAACCTTTCGTGGTTGATTTAATTGTTTACAACAATATGCTGCCGTTCTGGAATAATCAGGCGTGTAAACGCAACTCCTTAGTCAGTAGCTCTTTAATTTTGAGCGAAGAAACGCAATATTTATTATCAGCAGCGCATTTTTGGGCTGGCAGGGGCGAGAAGTATAACCATCCTCCAGGACTATTTGTGCTGCCAATTTTCGAGGAAATTGAATGCCAAAACAAATTATCATCGCGGAACAGTATCAAATTGCTGCGGTATTTTCCGAAGATCAAATACAAGAACTTGTAGTTGCCACTGGTCATCACCAAATAGGTGATATCTATTTAGGAGTAGTAGAAAATGTACTACCAGGGATAGATGCGGCTTTTGTCAATATAGGAGATCCAGAACGGAACGGCTTTATTCATGTAACTGACTTGGGACCGTTGAAGCTGAAGCGTACCGCAGCGGCAATTACAGAATTATTAACACCACAGCAAAAAGTGTTGGTGCAAGTAATGAAGGAGCCAACAGGTACTAAAGGACCGAGGCTCACGGGGAATATCACCTCGCCGGGGCGTTATGTAGTGCTGATGCCCTATGGACGGGGTGTAAATTTGTCCCGGCGGATTAAGAGTGAAAGTGAGCGCAACCGCTTGCGGGCGCTGGCGATTTTGATTAAACCTGCGGGGATGGGTTTGCTGGTTCGCACCGAAGCAGAAGGCAAGCCAGAAGAAGCGATTATCGAAGATTTAGAAGTGCTGCAAAAGCAATGGGAGGCGGTTCAACAGGAGGCGCAGTCTACCCGCGCACCAGCACTGCTCAACCGGGACGATGATTTTATCCAGCGCGTACTGCGAGATATGTACGGCGGGGATGTGAATCGGATTGTGGTCGATTCCAGTACTGGTTTGAAGCGGGTGAAGCAGTATTTGCAGAACTGGAGTGGAGGGCAGACACCGCAGGGGTTGTTGATTGACCATCATCGCGATCGCTCTGGGATTTTAGAATACTTCCGGATTAATGCGGCGATTCGTGAAGCCCTCAAACCAAGAGTAGACCTACCTTCTGGAGGCTACATCATTATCGAGCCGACAGAAGCATTAACGGTGATCGATGTCAACTCAGGTTCATTTACGCGATCGGCAACAGCCAGAGAAACCGTTTTGTGGACGAACTGCGAAGCCGCAACCGAAATTGCCCGCCAGTTGCGTCTGCGGAATGTTGCCGGGGTGATAGTCGTCGATTTTATCGATATGGAATCGCGGCGTGACCAATTGCAAGTCCTAGAACATTTTAACAAAGCTCTCAAAGCAGACAAAGCTCGTCCCCAGATTGCTCAACTAACCGAACTGGGCTTGGTAGAACTGACCCGCAAGCGTCAAGGGCAAAACATTTACGAATTGTTTGGTCAAACTTGCCCCACCTGTGGCGGTTTAGGGCATATAGTACATCTGCCGGGAGAAACTGAAAACAGATTGCCCACACCAGCAGAATTACCAGAGCGATTTGTATCCCTACCTCACAAGGAACCGCGTTTGCCAGCAGCCAGCATAACGGAACAACGGCGAGAAACATACGAGGGATTTGGCGAAGGATCAGAAGCTGACTCTGAATTGAATCCCATGAATTTGATGAATCATCCCAGCTATCAAGAACTGGGAGATAACAAGCGTGGTGGTGGTGTTCGCAGGCGTCGTCGAATTAGTATCAATGGGGGGAACGGCAAAGAGGAACCACGGGTTATTGCCAATCCGCTGTCTTTTGTCAACGAGCCAGACTTAGAAATTGATGCGGAACCGGAACTAGCCAGACCTCCAGAAGTATCCTTGCCCAGCGTTGGCAAAGTAGGTTGGAGTGAAAGAACAGAGCGTGCTAAACTCACCAAGGCAGAGCCAGTCAAACCAGTGGTAGAACCACCGGAGATTGTTTCTGTAGAAATGACATCGCAGGAACAGGATGTTTTCGCTTTGATGGGAATTTCTCCCTTAGTGCGTTTGAATCGGGAAGTCAAAAATCATAAGTCTGTGATTATTAACGTCACCGCACCAGGACAAGCACCGGCTACACCGACTGAATTGACCTCACAATCAACTGCCCCAGAAAGAGTAAGTATTTCCGAATCAACTGTCCCAGAAAGAGTAAGTATTTCCGAATCAACTGCTCCAGAAAGAGTAAGTATTTCCGAATCAACTGCCCCAGAAAGAGTAAGTATTTCCGAATCAACTGCCCCAGAAAGAGTAAGTATTGGGATAACCCCAATTAAAAAGCTCGAACCAAAAGTGGAGCCAGAACAAGAATCCTTTACCGAGAAGGCAACTGAGTCATCGGGGTTGGCAGCAATGGTGGATGAAAGCGAAGTTAACAGCGCCCCTGTTGACAACCGTCGTCGTCGCCGTCGTGGCTCTAGAGACGCAGATACTTCTACCGCATCGGAAAGTTAACTTTCGTTATGGTACAGACACAAGCTGTCGCTTCTCTTGGGTCGCCAACACCCCAGGGCGAATCGAGTTGGCTAGAGTTGTCTACCTTCTTAGACTTTCAAGGGTTGGTAGCGGGCGTGGATGAAGTGGGGCGAGGTGCGCTATTTGGTCCTGTGGTTGCGGCTGCCGTGATACTACCAAACAGTGCAATGCCGGTTCTGATGGCAGCTAAAATTAAAGACAGTAAAAAGCTGTCTAGTTCTCGTAGAACTCAGCTAGCGCAGCAAATTTGTGCGCTGGCAATAGATTGGAAAATCGGTTTTGCTTCAACTGCCGAAATTGACTCTATAAATATTTTGCAGGCAACACTGTTAGCAATGAAGCGGGCTGTGCTAAAGCTGAAGGTACAGCCTGCGCTTTGCTTGGTGGATGGCAATCAGTTGGTGAAAGACTTGCTAGTGCCGCAACAAACAATAGTCAAAGGCGACGAGCGATCGCTCACAATTGCCTCTGCTAGTATTGTTGCTAAAGTATGGCGTGACGAGCTGGTAGTGCGTCTGGCATCAAAATACCCCATGTACGACCTTGAGCGGAACAAGGGTTATGGCAGCGCTCGGCATCTGCTGGCGCTGCAACAATATGGTGCTTCTCCCCTGCATCGCAAGTCATTTCGTCCTTGCCAAATTCAGCTTTGAGCAAATTAGTTGTTAATTGTTGGTTGTTGATTGTTAGTTGTGGGTTAAGAGTCAACAATTAACAACTAATCTAATAGGTAAATAAATTCACTCAGTACCAAGTATCGGTAATTCAGTACTGTCATCATCAAGCTTTATTTCCTTCGTTTGTGCTATCACCCAACGACGGTAATCCGCTAATAGTTGATGTAGCAATCGTTGCTTAACTGTCATCAAAACACTTTTTAGTAAACCATTGCCGGTGGCTTCTAAAATGGGTGTCGGCATGAAGGAAAATGGCGGCGGCAACTCAACCTGCACTTCTAAATCAGCTTTTCCTTTTAAGATAGTGCCAGACTTTCCTTGGTGGGGAGACAAATGCCCTTTTAAATTTAGATCAAAACGTTGGTTAATATATTCGACACCCAGAATTTCACAACCTACTGATCGCAAACAAATCACTCCATTTGATTCTGCCCAAACTCTCATGTCTACAGTGGGTTGAATACTGAGTGTCATAAAGGTCAGTGGGCGCATTTTCAAGCGAAATACTTCTTCAGAAAGCGAACAGATGCGACTGGGGTCAACTAAAGCATTAACCAGGCGTTGGGGTTGACGCAAGTAGTGTTGAATGGGGATAGGCTGCTCTGGAACAGCGATTTCAACCGATAGAGAGGCAGTAAACCTAGTAGCCATGAGCGAACCCAAATAGGTATTGTATAATAATTCTCAAATTTTTTAATAATAAATAAACACTTAGTAAAGCTGCTTAATTCATTATTCATCAGCGATATGTGTGGCTTTACGTGCGATCGCGTAGCAGAGCCTTTAGGCTCAATAGATGCCGTCTGATTTGAGTATACCTTTCGGTGCTGCCTTTTTACCTCTAACCCCAGTGATATTAATCTGTTTAGTCGGGTAGTTTTCCTGTGAAATTTAGTCCAGGATGCGATCGCCCTTGTTATCTGTTATGAATAGAAACGGCAACCCTTAATGCGATGGCACGATGACCCAATCGATTGCACATTTAGGACCTCCTGGCACCTACGCAGAACAAGCAGCTCTTTTTTATCTCAACTGGCTTGCTAAAACTAAGGGAATTCAAGCTAAGTTATGCCCATATCCCAGCATTTCCCAGTCACTCCAAGCCGTTGTTCAAGGTAAGGCACAGTTAGCTGTTGTACCTGTAGAAAATTCTATTGAAGGAAGCGTGACAATGACGCTGGATTCGCTGTGGCAACTAGAGACTTTGCGAATTCAATTGGCGTTGGTAATGCCTATAGCTCATGTGTTGATTTCCTGTGCGACTAGCATAGATAGCATTGAAACAGTTTATTCTCACCCGCAAGCTTTGGCGCAATGTCAACGATGGTTGGAGCAGTTTCTGCCGAATGTGCAGCTGATTCCCTCTAATTCCACAACCGAGTCGCTACAGCACTTGGAACGGGACACAACGGCAGCAGTCATTACATCTACCAGAGCGGGGCAATTGTACAACCTACCGATACTAGCTAGGGGGATTAACGACTATCCAGAAAATTGTACTCGCTTTTGGGTGGTAAGTCAGAGCGAAATAGATACTGCCTACCGAATAGCTTCAGCAAGTGCTAGTCATACCTCACTAGCTTTTAGTATGCCTGCCAATCTACCTGGATCTCTGGTCAAACCCCTGCAAATATTTGCCCACCTTAACATTAACCTCAGCCGAATTGAGTCTCGCCCCACGAAGCGATCGCTAGGGGAATATTTGTTTTTTATTGACCTTGAAGCCGATTCCACTCACCCAAAAATGCAATCTGCTTTAACGGAATTAACCTCCCACGCAGAAGTCTTAAAAATCTTTGGTAGTTACAATGTCTTGCCACTCAGCGCTCTTTAGTCAATAGTCATTAGTCCATAGTCCATTGTCAAAAGTCTGTTGTCCAAAGTCCATAGAAGTAGTTTTTGACTCTTGACTCTTGACTCTTGACTCTTGACTCTTGACTCTCGACTCTCGACTATTAACTCATAACTTCTAATTCAAAGTGTCTTTGAGAACGGTGCGAGCTGCCAAGTGATTACGAGTAGAAGTCAAAATTTCCGCTTCCCGTTCTAAGCGCGCGCTAGTATCCTGCATTTCTAGCAATGACTGTTGCTCGGCGGCTACACCATAAAGGTTGCTTGCCACCCAGTAAGATAGTTCTATTGGCAGTTCTGGCATATCTTCTGGTAGTTCGATGTTTTGTTCTGTCAACTTAGCTGACAAACGCACCACATCGCGTAGCAGTTGTTCTACATCCTTTGCCAAAGGTCGTAAATCCTTGCTTGGCGGGTTGTCTTCAATCCACTCGACCAAGCCTACGCGGTACGGCTTCTCCCTCACATATTCCAAGACGCGGAACCTTTGCTGTCCCAAAGTCAACATCTTGATCCGGTCATCTGGCAGCCGTTGATAATGAATGATTTCCGCACAGCAGCCAACGTTTGCAATCGTGCCTTTTGCTTGATCGAACATCAAGACCCCAAACCTGCGATCGCTCTCCAAAATCGTGTTCATCATGATTCTGTAGCGAAACTCAAAAATATGCAGGGGTAGTGGTCTGGTGGGAAAAAGAACTACTTCGGGTAACGGGAACAGAGGTAGTTCACGAACCGCAATTTTAGAAGAGGATGCCATTGTTACCTTGGTATAAATTTAATGTTTAATTGCTATAAATTTAATTTTTAAAAAGTATTATTTTCTGCTTTTACCGTACTTTGCTTACATTCTATCATTTGTTTTCTGGCTAATAAAAAGCCCTGAGACATATTTCTTCAGGGCTATGTAACTATTCATACCAGCTAATTTCATTAGTCATTTATACAAAGCTAATGACTAATGACCAATAACTAAGAACAAATTACAGTTTTACTTCAATGTCCACACCAGATGGTAGATCCAGTTTCATCAGGGCATCAATAGTTTTAGAAGAAGGCTGGTAAATGTCAATAATGCGGCGATGGGTGCGAGTTTCAAAGTGTTCCCGTGAATCTTTGTCTACGTGGGGCGATCGCAGCAGACAGTATATCCGGCGTTTTGTTGGTAAAGGAATCGGTCCTATAGCTGTAGCGTTAGTCCGGTTAGCTGTGTCTACAATCTTCTCGCAAGATGTATCCAATAAGCGGCGGTCAAAAGCCTGTAAGCGAATTCTAATTTTCTGCTGCTGTAGAGTTGCCATTTTTAATTGTCCTGGTTCTGATTATTTAGGGGACTAGGGACTGGGGACTGGGTAATGGAAAATGGGCAATTGGGCTTTTTCCAAGAGTGAAATTCTTAATTCCTAATTCCTAGTCCCTAATCCCTAGTCCCTCAACTAGAGGGAAGCGAAAGGAGCAGAGAGGAATTTTACCATCTCTGCTCCATATTTTGATTAAATTACAGAAGTGTTACTTCAGAATTTTAGATACGACACCTGCACCGATAGTGCGACCACCTTCACGAATAGCGAAGCGCATACCTTGTTCAATAGCGATCGGGTTGATTAATTCCACACTCATTTTAATGCGATCGCCTGGCATCACCATTTCTGCCTCGCTACCATCATCGGAAGTGAATGCTGTAATCGTGCCGGTTACGTCTGTTGTCCGCACATAAAACTGAGGACGATAGCCAGAGAAAAATGGAGTCTTGCGACCACCTTCTTTTTCTGTCAGCACGTACACTTCACCTTCAAATTGGGTGTGGGGAGTAATCGAACCGGGTTTAGCTAGCACCATACCGCGTTCAATATCAGTCTTCTGAATACCACGCAAAAGTACACCGGCGTTATCTCCAGCCATACCTTGGTCAAGACTCTTCTTGAACATCTCAATACCAGTTACGGTAGTGGCGCGAGTGTTTCTGATACCTACTAGTTCAACGTTATCGCCTACTTTGACTATACCCCGCTCAATCCGACCTGTGGCTACAGTACCACGACCTGTGATCGAGAATACGTCTTCAATCGCCATTAAGAAAGGCTTATCCACATCTCGCTCCGGAGTGGGGATAAAGGAATCTACAGAGTCCATCAACTCATAGATTTTATCTACCCACTCATTTTCACCGCGTTGGGTCTTAGGATTCTTGGTCATAGCTTCCAGAGCTTGCAGACCAGAGCCTTTGATGATGGGGATGTCGTCACCTGGGAAATCGTAGCTGGTGAGCAATTCTCTTAGTTCTAGTTCTACTAGTTCCAACAGTTCTGGGTCATCCATCAAGTCTTCTTTGTTCAAGAATACAACCAAGCTGGGTACACCCACCTGCTTTGCTAACAGAATGTGTTCGCGAGTTTGGGGCATCGGACCATCGGTAGCAGCTACTACAAGGATGCCTCCATCCATCTGTGCCGCACCGGTGATCATGTTCTTCACATAGTCAGCGTGTCCGGGACAGTCTACGTGGGCATAGTGACGATTTTGGGTTTCGTACTCAACGTGAGCGGTATTAATTGTAATACCCCGTGCTTTTTCTTCGGGTGCGTTATCGATTTGATCGTAACCCTTAGCTATGGCTTGACCGTTAGCGGCTAAGGTCATCGTGATAGCTGCCGTTAACGTAGTTTTACCGTGGTCAACGTGTCCAACAGTACCGATATTTATGTGGGGTTTATTCCTTTCAAACTTTGCGCGTGCCATTAATCCTCGTTTCCTTTATCTAATTAAGCGTTCCCTTTGCTTTTAGCAATGATTGCCTCAGCCACGTTGCGAGGCACTTCTTCGTAACGGCTAAACTCCATTGAGAAGATGCCCCGACCTTGGGTTTTAGACCGGATATCAGTAGCGTAGCCAAACATTTCTGCTAATGGTACTTTAGCAGTTACTTTGGCAATTCCCTGCTCAGATCCCATCCCCTCAATTTGCCCGCGACGGGAATTGAGGTCGCCCATAACATCTCCAAGGTAGTTTTCGGGAACTTCTACCTCCACTTTCATCATAGGCTCTAACAGGACGGGTGAAGCTTTCATCACAGCCTCTTTCATCGCCATTGAGCCAGCGATTTTGAAAGCCATTTCCGACGAGTCTACATCGTGGTAAGAACCATCAATCAATGTTGCTTTGACATCAATTAATGGATATCCAGCGAGAACACCGCTTTCACAGCTTTCTTTCATTCCCTGTTCCGCAGGTCCGATGTACTCTTTGGGTACGATACCACCAACAATCTTGGAGACAAATTCAAAGCCAGTTCCTGGTTCTCCGGGTTCCAAATTGATCACAACGTGACCGTATTGACCTTTACCACCACTCTGACGGATAAACTTGCCTTCTACTTTGTTGACACCTTTACGGATGGTTTCGCGGTAAGCTACTTGCGGCGCACCGACATTCGCTTCCACCTTAAATTCTCGTAACATGCGGTCTACAAGAATTTCCAGGTGTAACTCTCCCATCCCCGCAATCACGGTTTGGTTGGTTTCCGGATCAACGTTAACCCGGAAGGTTGGATCTTCTTCTGATAGTGATTGCAGAGCCTTGGACAACTTGTCCATGTCGTTCTTGGTTTTGGGTTCAACCGCGACCGAGATGACAGGCTCAGGAATAAACAAAGATTCCAGAATTACTGGTGAACCTTCATCAGTGATGGTGTCACCGGTCAAGGTGTCTTTCAATCCCAACGCTGCTCCCAAATCACCTGCACGCAGTTCATCGACATCTTGTCGGTCATCTGCTTTCAAAACCACTAAACGGGAAATGCGTTCTTTCTTATTCTTGGTAGCGTTGAGGACGTAACTACCCTTCTTCAGAACCCCAGAATAAACGCGAACGAAGGTAAGGCGACCGTAAGGGTCAGCCATAATCTTGAATGCCAGAGCCGATAGGGGTTCGTTGTCATCAGCTCGACGCTCAACGGTATCACCATTCAGCAGTGTGCCTTGAATGGGCGGTACTTCACTGGGTGCTGGTAGGTAATCTACAACCGCATCCAACATCAACTGCACGCCTTTGTTTTTGAAGGCTGAACCGCATAATACCGGGACAATCGTACCTGCAACTGTGCCTTTACGCAGTGCTGTACGAATTTCATCTGTTGTCAGTTCTTCGCCCTCGAAGTACTTGGTCATCAGATTGTCATCGGTTTCTGACACTGCTTCCACTAGTTTGACGCGGTATTCTTGCGCCTTTTCTTGCATGTCGGCGGGGATATCCGTTTCTTGGATATCTGTTCCCTGGTCATTGTTGTACATATATGCACGCATATGCACTAAGTCCACAATGCCTTTAAAGTCGTTTTCGGCACCGATGGGCAGCTGAATGGCGATCGCATTTGCCCGCAGGCGATCGCGCATTTGGTCGTGAACTCGATAAAAGTTCGCCCCTGTGCGATCCATTTTGTTGATAAAGGCGATCCGAGGCACTCTGTAGCGGTCTGCTTGCCGCCACACTGTCTCTGACTGCGGTTGCACGCCGCCCACTGAACAAAATACTGCAATTACACCATCCAACACGCGCATCGAACGTTCAACTTCAATCGTGAAGTCAACGTGACCCGGTGTATCGATAATGTTAATTTGATGATCTTTCCAGCTGGTTGTAATCGCCGCGGCAGTGATGGTAATTCCCCGCTCCCGCTCTTGTTCCATCCAGTCTGTTACGGCTGTTCCTTCATGGACTTCGCCGATTTTGTGAATAATTCCCGAGTAAAACAATATTCTCTCTGTTGTTGTTGTCTTGCCCGCATCTATATGCGCCGCAATCCCAATATTGCGTACTCTCTCTAGTGGGATCGTACGTGCCACAGCTGCCTCCTAAGTTTTCGCCTCATGTTATCTTGTATATTACACTTTGTTAAGTTTCTATACTTTTACGGAAAACCGCCTTTTTTTATAGAAATCCACGATATATCGCTTTTTTTCGGGCGATATATCGATTTTCTATTATCTACTTAGTAACGATAGTGTGCAAAAGCTTTGTTAGCTTCAGCCATCCGGTGCGTTTCTTCGCGCTTGCGAATAGCATTTCCGGTTTCGTTAGCAGCATCCATTAATTCATTTGCCAGTTTGCTTGCCATTGTCCGACCTGGTCTAGCCCTTGAAAACTGCACCAGCCAGCGCATTGCTAGGCTAGTACCCCGTTCAGAACGCACTTCCATCGGTACTTGGTAAGTCGCTCCGCCAACTCTGCGAGCTTTTACTTCTACCAAAGGAGTTGTATTCCGCACTGCTCTTTCAAAGGTTTCTAGGGCATTTGCACCAGTGCGTTCTTCTATAGTTTTCAACGCCTCATAAACAATCCGTGCGGCAAGTGATTTCTTGCCATGACGCATTATCCGCCGGATTATCATGCTAACAAGGCGACTGTTATACACGGAGTCAGACGGAACTGGGCGCTTTTTAATAACACCGCGACGAGACATACTTCAACCTTAATTCGGATTTGGGAACCAGATTATATGTGATCAGACAATTTGTTCTCTGCGGTTGCAGCGACGCTGACCTATCAACTTGTTGCCCTCAATTAGGCACACAAGGCGACATTATATACCTTAATATGCTTACTTAAAATGCTGCTGTCGCTCTTCAGCATTTCCAAAACTTCCTACACTCACTTGCTTAGCACCGGGTGTAGGTGGAAGCTTTACCAATTTAGCTTGATTGGGTGCAAACAAGCTAGCATTTTTGACTGCTGCCGTTTCTTAGCGAGCCTGTGGGAAAGAAGCATACCCTTAGGCAAGCTACTTTAGTTCTACACCAACGCTAACCTTTTTTTTGGCGCGAGCGTGCTTGTTAATCTGGCAATTAATCGCTTTTAAAGCAATTAATTACCTATTGTCTATTTTTTTTCTTTCGGGCGCTTGGTTCCATATTTGGAACGACCTTGCTTGCGGTCTTTGACTCCGGCTGTATCTAAGGTGCCACGGATGATGTGGTATCTCACGCCTGGTAAGTCCTTGACCCGACCGCCACGAATCATCACAACGGAATGCTCTTGCAAGTTGTGACCAATTCCGGGAATGTAAGCTGTGACTTCAAATCCCGAAGTCAGTCGTACTCTTGCTACTTTACGTAGAGCTGAGTTAGGTTTTTTCGGTGTAGTCGTGTATACTCTGGTACATACGCCCCGACGTTGGGGGCATTGCTTCAGAGCTGGCGACTTGGTTTTCTGACGCGCTTTTTCGCGTTCAGTTCGGATAAGCTGCTGTATTGTTGGCATGAGTTACAGCGCGTGAAGCTGCTTTAAGGTCTAAGTTTCAACAAATCCTTATTATATCGTTTTCTGCGGGTTTTGTGTCAATTTTTTGGGGACAGGGGATTGGGGACGCTCTTGAGCTTGGACAAATGATTATTGACAAATGCTATTGACTGGTAGAGAAAGAATTGCCACAGCCACAGGTAGCGATCGCGCTCTTGTTATGAAAGCGAAAACCACCGCCCATGAGATCCTCGGAATAATCGAGTGTTAAATCGTTGATGTAATCTAAGGTTGCGGAATCTATAAGTATTTGAATGCCGTGACAATCAAAAACGCGATCGCCAACTTTCACCGCTTCATCAAAAGACATATCATAAAACCACCCTGAGCAACCACCCGGTTTTACTGCCAATCGAACCAAAATATTTGGCTGCTGCTGCTTTGATTTTAATCGCCCGATTTCGCTGACGGCAGCTTGACTCACTTGAATCATGGAATTCGTTTGAGAAATTGAAAACCCCATCTTCATATTATAGATGGGGTTAGCATTTAACAATT
This sequence comes from uncultured bacterium, assembly GCA_964245695.1. Taxonomy (GTDB): domain Bacteria; phylum Cyanobacteriota; class Cyanobacteriia; order Cyanobacteriales; family Nostocaceae; genus Hassallia. The sequence continues at coordinate 13,033 of CAXTNZ010000201.1, forward strand.
ATTTGCAACCTCAAAGGTTGCAAATCCCGATTTGCGTAGTAAGCAAAGACGGTTTATTAGAGCTAGAAAGTTGAATTATTTACTCTTGACAGCACTCTTTGAGTTTTCATCATTACTACGGGCGTAGTCGTCCTGGTAGCGGACAATATCATCTTCTCCTAAATATTCACCATTTTGGACTTCAATCAACACTAAGGAAATTACGCCAGGATTCTCTAGACGATGAGTTGTACATTGGGGTACATAAGTTGACTGATTATTGGTCAGCACCACTTCTTGTTCGCCACAAACTACCCTAGCTGTACCAGAAACGACAATCCAGTGTTCGCTGCGGTGATGGTGCATTTGCAAGCTAAGGCGGTGTCCGGGCTTAACTTCGATGCGCTTGATTTTGTATCCGCGCCCTTCTTCCAAAATCGTGAAAGAACCCCAAGGCCGCAGCTCGGTTGCAGCAACGCCTCTAGGAGTAACGGCTGGGGGTATGGGCAATGTGTTAATTTGTGTTGTTTCTGAAGCTTGAGCCATAGTTACCTCATTTTGAGACTTAACAAACAGTCTGTACTCTATACCATTGATGAAAAAATATGGCGCAATGTAGCAACCGTGAAAATAAGCAATTTGTCCACCTTTGCCAAACATAGCAAAATCACACTTTAGTGTGTAATCGATAACTACTGAAATTTCTGTGTCTACACAAAGTCTTCATCAAGCAATATGGCAGCTTTTACTAACCTTTAAAAAGGTGACTGGGGACTGGGGAGGAGGGG
>CAXTNZ010000202.1:0-13758 GCA_964245695.1 uncultured bacterium
CCCCTCTCCCCATCCCCCACTCACTCTGGGTTATGGACAACTTGCTTAAAAACCATCTATACTTGAACGTTCACCTTAACGATGAGGAGGGAGTTATTGCTGAGCCACTTAATCTAACCGTGAGCCTGAGAGGCACTCGCGAAGCCCGGGATAACTGTCAGCTATTCCGCCTCACAGGATTGTTAGATGCCTTTTCTGAGCCGACGTTTCGCAAGGTACTAGGCAGCAAGATTGATGAGGGTCCAAAGCACATAATTCTGGATCTCTCGCAAATCGACTTTGTTGATAGCTCTGGCTTGGGCGCTTTGGTACAGCTAGCCAAGCAAGCTCAAAACGCTGAAGGCACCTTGCAAATTGTCACTAACGCCCGCGTTACTCAAACAGTCAAGCTTGTTCGCTTAGAGAAGTTTCTCTCCCTGCAACCAACAGTTGAAGAGGCTCTAAAAAACATCAAGTAGTCGGGAATTGCTTGACAAAATTAGTACAGCTATCCGAGATGAAAATCTGGATAGCTTAATTTTTATGACGTTCGGCTTTGAACATCTCTTTCCCTTTAGAAAAATAAAAATGCGATTTCGTGCTGACTACATTATCCTCAGTCATAAGTAAGTCTATCAGTGCCTAAAAGCTAAATAGATAAAGAGTTGCCTGCCTTGCTGCTTGCCTACCAAAAATATGGGATAATAGCATAATTGGGTATGACAACCGGATATAGAAAAGCTTCATAAACCCTGTAGATACAGCACAGACCACTGTTAAAACTGTCCTAATAAATGTCAACTGCAAATCAAAAAGATAAAATTAGTAATAATATTGATACGGTTGATTATGCTATGTACACTAGCAGTGTAATCTGTGGAAAAATAAATTTATCGGCATCTGTCTTTTAAATATAGCGGTAAGGAATTGTTGACTTGTGGAATCAAAGGAGGAAGAGCTATTAGATACACAAGATGAATCTCAAGAGCAGGATTCATCTTGGTGCCAACTACTCAGGGCAACCACAGAGCAATTACCCCAACAGATTTCCCTAAAAGAAGTGCAAAAAATTTCTCCCAGTGCTTTAGCCTATTTGGGAGATGCAGTTTATGAACTTTATATCAGGATGTTTTATCTGCTGCCACCGCAGCGAGGGGAAACTTACCATCGTCTGGTAGTGGCGCAAGTGCGAGCTGAAACACAAGCTAAAATATTGCGATCGCTCACTCCTCATCTGAGGAACACAGAATTAGAAATTGTCCGGCGGGGTCGTAACGCCGCGTACCGACGCCCTAAGCGGGTTGAACCGGAAATTTATCAACAAGCAACTAGTCTCGAAACTTTAATTGGCTATTTGTATCTCACTGATTCTCAGCGCTTAACCGAACTGCTGCAAAAACTCGAGCTAGAAAAATCGTGAGAAATATAAATCACCAAAAAAATTTAGCAGTCTTTGTGAGTTCGTAACGCCGATTAAATCGGGATGCCCATCCATCCGTACCAAAAACTTATATGTCGAATATGTCGAACAACCCAAGAAAAGTCAACTCTTCTGGCGAACCTAATCGCGTCCCACGCCTGAAAATTAAGGGCAAGCGTGTCATTTCTAATTCTATTCGTCCCAAACTTAAAGATGGCGAAGCCGCCAAGGACGACTTACGCCCACAGCGCAAGTTCTCCCCTCCATCTCCAGCAATAAAACTAACAGGCGAAGCCGGCAAAGAAGCCGATCGCCTACGGCGCAATTTTTCCTCTGTATCTCCATCGACAAAATCAACAGGCGAAGCCGGCAGGGAAGGCGATAGTCCACGCAGAAATGGCGATCGCCCACGTCGCAATTTCTCCTCTCCACCCCCATCGACACAAACAACAGAAGATAGCGATTTGATTTACGGTCGCCATCCAGTGTTGACTGCATTAGAAAATCAGCGCGGTCTTAATCGCATCTGGATTACTTCTAAGCTGCGCTACGATCCCCGCTTTCATCATCTGATCCTGCAAGCGAAAGACAACGGAACGGTGATTGATGAAGTTGAACCAAAGCGCTTAGACCACATCACCGACAGGGCAAATCATCAGGGAATAGCAGCACAAGTTGCCCCCCACGCCTATATCGAGTTGGACGATTTAATTACAAAGGCTTTTTCTGTCACCGATGCGCCAGTAATTGTCGTGGCTGACGGGATCACCGATCCTCATAACTTGGGAGCAATTATTCGCACAGCTGAAGCGATCGGCGCTCAAGGATTAGTCATCCCGCAACGCCGAGCATCTGGGATCACTTCCACGGTGATGAAAGTAGCAGCGGGTGCATTAGAAACCTTTCCGGTCGCTAGAGTAGTTAACCTCAGCCGCGCCTTGGAAGATTTGAAAGCCGCTAAATTTTGGATTTATGGCACCGCTGTCACTGGTAGCGTACCGCTGCATACCGTTGAATTCACCAATCCAAAAGATGAAAACAAAAAACCAATTCCCGTTGTGCTGGTAGTTGGCTCAGAAGGCGAAGGTCTAAGTATGCTTACACAACGCTCCTGCGATGTTTTGGTGTCGATTCCCTTACAGGGCGATACTCCTAGCCTGAATGCTTCAGTGGCGGCGGGTATGGCTCTTTATGAAATATATCGCCAACGCTGGTTAAATACGTTGTATCTGGATAAATTACAAAAAACTGCTTGGAAAAACCAATAATAACAGAGTATAAAGAAATGTAAAAGATAAAAAATCAGCAAGATACGTTTAACACCCAAAAGCACACTTATCAATTGGCGAAAACTATGAAACCCATTTGGTATAACCTCAAAGAAGCGTTAATTAACACGTTCGACAATTTCGGCTTGGCTTGGTGGGTAGAGATTGGGACACAAAATCCCCGTTGCACCTACTACTTCGGACCATTTCTCAGTTCTTCTGAAGCTAAAGCGGCAATCAAAGGCTATGTAGAAGATTTGGAAGTCGAAGGAGCGCAAGGAATTGCAGTAAATGTTAAGCGCTGCAAACCAGATGCTTTGACAATTGCTGAAGACTTGGGGGAACGAATTGACCGCAAAGTAAAGCCTGCCTTTAGCGGTCAAATGTAATCACAGTTAAAAGGCTCTCGGGGCTTTGCCGTTTTGCTCCCGTTGTTAGTCAACAGTCAACAGTCAACGGTCAACAGTCCCAGAGTCTACGACTATGGACGCTTGGACTCTTGAGTGATGACTCTTGACTATTGAATACTAATTACTTGCGGATGCTCTTCCAGCCAGCAGTCAATATCGCTCAGTACCTGATCGGGAATTTCCCAGGGAAAGAGATGGGCGGTATTGGGATAGTACTGCCACTGACAATTTATCAGGTGTTGAGCAGTTTCTAAGCTGGAATCAGCTGTAATATGGCGGTCTTGGGCACCAGCGAGTACCAGACTGGGACATTGAATTTGCTCTAAATCTGTAAGTCGGTTATACCCAGATTGAATAGCAGTAAAAAGAGCGCGAGTGGCAGCAGCTGAGGTTTGCAAATAGGCTGGCACGGCTGAGGAGGCGATGTAGCGGTAGGCGGTGGGTGTATGTTGTTGGATCAGATAACGAAAAAGCGATCGCTTGCCGAATGTCTCAATATTCCAGCGCCAACCTGGTTTTATATAGTTCAGCATAGCAGCAATCCCAGTATACAAATTGTCCGGCAAACTAATCGGCGGATGATTTCCTCTGGGTCTAGCAGCTGTAGCAATCAAAATTAACCCAGTGACGCGTTGTGGTAGCATCAGTGCCAGTTCCATCGCCAAAATGCCACCCAGCGACCATCCCAATACTAGGCATTTGTCAATTCTAAATTGGTCTAGAAGCGCTTCTAAGTCTGTTAAATGGTCGCGCATAACAAAATTACCATTAAAGCGACTTTTGCCGTATCCACGCAAATCTGGGGCGATAGTTTGATAGCGTTTTGATAAGTGATTGGTGAATACAGAAAGGCTAGAAGCGGAACCAGGATGACCGTGTAGGCATAAAATGGGAAATCCTTCGCCTTGGACTTCTACGTTGAGATTAACGGCTTTTCTAGAAGGGTGGTACATTAAACCGATTTTTCTTGATATCCTCCAGCATAGTCAATCACGCACATCTGCCTGTAAGTGGAGTGAATGCCAAAAGCAACGCCTGCGACCTTAAAAGCTGGGTTAAACATGTTTGTTCTATGACCGCGATCGCTCACCCCGTCATCTATAATTAACTGCATGACAATATCTTGAGCCGTGTGGGAACCATAGCTGATGTTTTCTCCAGCAGTTCTTTGCCAAGTTCCATAGCGGTTGATGCGAGTAAAGGGATCGCTTTTGTCGCTACCATCATGACCAATTGCACCTGTTTTTCCTTGGTCTTTCACATGATCCCTAGCGGCTAAAGCCAGACCCTTGGATGCAGTTAAAGTTCCCACAGGACGCACTGACTTGAGAAATGCGATCGCCTCATCGACTGCTTTGACACCTTCAGTCGTTTGCAAATAGAGACGATTAGAGATTTTAACTCGTTTGCCTTCAAAGTGCTTTTTATAGTTTTCTAAGACAGCCGCATAAGCAGCAGGATTTGTTCTCGCCTTATTCATTTCCACAATTACTTGTTGTTCCAGTGGCGAGAGGCTATTTTTCCGTGCGAGTAATTCCGAATTTTTTTGAGTAGTTTCTGGGACAGAGGGGTGAGATTCCAACACAGTATCACAGCATGTAACTAGTAGGGTGATGGGGATAAATAGCCAAAATAGTAGCCGACGCATCAACAACCTCAAAACTAGAAAGTGACCAATTAATAAAGGCAGCTATGCTGAACGAAATGATGAAAATCTTTCCTAGGAACTAGTCCCTAGTCGCCAGTCCCTTGTCTTGATATCCGCCAGCATAATCAATCACACACATTCTTCTGTATTTGGCGTGAGTTCCGTAAGCGATTCCGACAACTTTGAAATCGGCGTTAAACATGTTTTTTCTATGACCCCGCGACGGCACACCATCATCAATAATTAACTGCATAACAATATCCTGGGGGTTGTTTAAACCGTAGCTAATGCTTTCACCGGAAGTAATTAGCCAGGTTCCGTAGCGGTTAATTCGAGTAGAGGGGTCACTACCATCGCTACCATCGTGACCTACAGCACCTATTTTTCCAGTATCTTTGACATGATCTCTTGCGCCCAAAGACATACCCTGGGATGTATTTAAAGTGCCTACACGTCGGGCTGACTTGAGAAATGCGATCGCTTCATCGACTGCTTTGACTCCTTCAGTCGTCTGTAAAAAAACACCCTCAGTGATTTTAACTCGCTCGCCTTCAAAGCGCTTTTTATAGTTTTCCAGGATAGGGATGTATGCTTTGGGATTTGTCCGCACATTGTTGATTTCACCAATTACCTGTTGTTCCAAAACAGAGAGGTAACTTGCCGATGTCGTCGCCGAATTGCGAGTAGATTTTGCCACTGACACGCTAGTATGAAGCAGTTCATAAGAGCATGTGGCTACCAGGGTTCTAGGAAAAAATACCCAAAATTCTAAATTATCCATTCGTTACCTGATAATTTTTTTCTACGGGTTGATTTGGATTAATTAGATCCACTGCACTCACTCAAGCTGCTTTATATCGTTCTGTTTGTTGAATAGGGCTTGAACTGCCTAATCTAGACTAATTGTAATATTTATCACAAAAAACGTAAAGTCTATGCTTACTTCTACCGTTTCGCTATGAGTTTGCCAAGTATAATTTACCCCAGCCCCCTAAAGTCCGCCGTTTTAGGGGAGGACTTTTTACTCTCTCGCATCTCCTCAAAAAAGAGGTTTGCAGGGGCTGGGGGGATTTAATATGTTGTAAGAATAAAGAAAAGAGAAAACCAACAAGCAATCTTTCTTGACAACACAAGGGTACGCTGCGCTTGATGGAATTTATCTCACACGCGCCAATACATTCTCTATTTCCGATAGCTTTACAGCTCCAGAGAAAGTTTCACCATTCATGACAAAGAAAGGTGTACCAGTAAGCCCCAATTTTTCAGCTAGCTGGATATCTTTCCCAATAGCATTATCAGCATAAGAGCGATCGCTTTTAAACTTGTCTAAATCCAACTTGAGATTTGTGGCAATATCCAAATACAAAGCCTCACCAAGTTGTTTTTGATTAGAAAACAGCGCATCACTATATTCCCAGAATTTACCCTGCTGATTTGCAGCCCAAGCAGCTTTCGCGGCTGGCAATGCTTGAGCATGAATTGGTGTCAGAGGGAAATGTTTGTAAACTAATGTCACCTCATCTTGATGCTTTGCCATGAACTTTTTCAGAGTTTTATTAGCCTCACCACAATAGGGACACTCAAAGTCGGAAAACTCCACTAACACAATCTTTGAATTAGGCGAACCAGTAACAGGAGAATCACCAATCACCGCTGTTCGATTAATTTTTAAATCCTGCAAAAATGCCTGCCGTGATTGCTGTACTTGCTGTTGCTGTTGCTGCTGGTATGCTTGGACAGATTCTATAAGTACCTCTGGGTGTTCGCGGATGATTTGCAAGACTTGCTGTTCCATTTGGGGACTGATGCGGCTGGCTGCTTGTGCGGGTAATGACCAGCCTAAAATTAGACATAGCAAGCCTAGTATTGCCAAGCTACGTAGATAGTTAAGTAAATTTGTAGACGACTCAAAAAATATACGCACGATAAACACTGCCTAGAGAGCAAAAAATTAATCTTAACTCAGTATTGCTGGAGACAGATAAGAGCAATGTCTACGACAAGCCGCGTTGCGTCTACGCATTTTATATTCATATCGGGATTTTAGGGCGGGGATATAGATATTAGGGCGGGGAGAAGAGCGCCCCTACGGGGGTTGTGTGGGTCTTTTGCCCAACGATTTGGATTTGTAACAATGTATTGCCGGATTGTGTGTAACGCCTGTTCTTTGCGGATGATGCGATCGTAAAAATCTCGTTGCCACACGCGATATCCGGGAGTATCATCAATTTGATTGATAATTTTAGTTGTTTGGTATTTGTAATAGCCAACAATTTGCCCCAATGTGGGTTTCCGTAGAGGCGGGGTCTCCCCGCCCCTACGGTAATTATTCCCATCCCTACGGCAATTATTTATTCTGGCAAACCTTGAACTTGCATCAAATCCAATCCCCGTTCAAATATTTCATCAATCGGTAGCATTTGCCCATCAACAGTCATAAATTTATGGTCTTTTGTTGCTTGAATAATTGAATTATCTTCTAAGCAATATTCAAAAACTTCTTGCTTCCCACGATTATGCCATTGGGCAATTACTTGAGTGTAAATATTGCCATACCTATCAACACTATATACACTGCATTCAATGCCTTTATCGACAATCTCACCAATCGGTAAAAAACCATATTCTACAGTCAAAACTTCAGTATTATAACTTAAGCAATATTCGGCAAACTTCAACATGTCGTTGAATAATTTTTCAGCAACTTGTTTATTAACTCCATTTTTTGCCGAGCCATCAATGAATTTTTCGCGTTGCTTTTCCATTTCCGCAACTTTCTTTTTACCCATTGCACGCCGCATTAAATCAGCTTGTCCTAAAGTATATCCACCCATATCCTGAGCAATTTTCATGATTTGCTCTTGATAAACCATAATTCCGTAGGTTTCATTCAATATGGGTTCGAGAATAGAGTGACCGTATTTAATTTCCTCTCGTCCGTGCTTGCGGTTAATAAAATCAGGAATCAATCCTGCGTCTAATGGTCCTGGTCGATAAAGCGCCAAAATTGAAGAAATATCTTCTATATTAGAAGGCTTTAAATCGCGCACTATCTGACGCATTCCCGAAGATTCTAATTGGAAGATACCTTCTAACTCACCTGCTTCTAAAAGTTCATAAGCTTTTTTTACTTCATTTGGTAAAACGCTATGTTCACCTTTAGCTAATATTTGCTGCGCTCTTCTTTCCTGACGGGTGATTTCATCTGGATCAATATCATATCCACGTGTTTGCTTGATTAAATCAACGGTTTTCTCGATTAGCGTCAAATTTCGTAAACCCAGAAAATCCATCTTTAACAAACCCAGTGATTCCAAGTCTTCCATGAAATACTGGGTAATCACAGAACCGTCATTATTCTTTTGTAACGGCACAATTTCATCGAGAGGTTCAGCAGAAATTACCACCCCAGCCGCATGAACACCAAAGGTTTTGTTAGTTCCTTCAATTCGCATCGCCATGTCAACCCAATGGCGAACGTGCGGTTCGTCATCATATTTTTGCTTAAACTCTTGTGCTGGCGTTGTATCAGAAATCATCACCTTGAGTTTAGTTGGTTTACCCCGCACCACTGGAATCAACTTCGCCATTTTGTCTGATTCGCCATAAGGAATATTCAACACTCTGGCGACATCTTTCAAGACAGCTTTAGAAGTTAGTCGGTTAAAAGTGATAATTTGGGCAACTCTATCTGTACCGTATTGTTTTGTTACATATTCAATAACTTTATCGCGTTGTTCAATGCAGAAATCAGTATCAATATCCGGCATTGATTTCCGTTCTGGATTCAAAAATCGCTCGAATAATAAACCGTGATGCACCGGGTCAATGTTAGTAATTCGCATTGCATAGGCGACCAAAGAACCAGCGGCTGAACCTCGACCTGGACCGACGGGAATATTATTATCTCTAGCAAATTTGATGTAGTCCCACACCACTAAAAAGTATGTGGAAAATCCCATTCGCTGAATCATTTTTAGTTCATATTCCAACCTTTCTTTGTATTCTGGATCTACTTCGTTACGCGATTTACGATTTAACCGCTCTAAAAGTCCTTGCCAAGCAACTTCTTCTGCGTAAGTGTCAGCGGTATGACCAGATGGAATGGGGGGAGTAGGAATGCGAGGCTCACCCATAATTTGGTAAGGCTCGACTTTATCTGAAATTTCTTCGGTAGTGTTTATAGCTTCGGCAATCACATCATCTGGCAAATGGTCGCGAAATAGCCGACTCATTTCTTCCGCAGATTTGAGATATTCTGTGCCGCTATAACGCATCCGTTTATCTTCACTAATCAGCTTGCCAGTTTGAATACATAGCAAAGCGTCGTGTGCTTCTACGTCGAAACAAGAAATATAATGGGAATCATTGGTGGCTATAAATTTAATTCCTAGTTCCTTGGCAATTCTGATAATTTCAACGTTAACAATTCTGTCTTCTTGAGAGCCGTGGTCTTGAATTTCTAAATAAAAATCATCGCCAAATACTTGTTTATACCATTGAGCGACTTTACGCGCTGCATCTGGTCGATTGCTGAGAATTGCTTGGGGTATTTCTCCACCCAAACAAGCACTAGTAACTATCAAGCCTTCATGGTATTCTTTAAGTAAGTCTTTGTTAATGCAAGGACGAGAAAAAATACCTTTGCCTTGCACACCTTTGAGATGAGAAATTGTGGTTAATTTAACTAAATTTTTGTAACCTTTTGTATTTTTCGCTAAAACAACTTGATGATAACGGGGACGGCGTTCTTGTTTTTCGATATCGCCGTTAATGATATACATTTCGTTGCCAATAATTGGCTTAATATTTCTACTGCGGCAGATTTTGATCAGTTCGATCGCACCATACATTACACCATGATCCGTCAAGGCGATCGCTTTCATACCGAGTGCTAGTGCTTGATCCACCAACTCTGGCAACTGACTTGCCCCATCAAGCAAGCTGTAATCACTGTGAATGTGCAAAGGGACAAAGGACATATACTTTTCCTACCACAAGCCAACATCTTTATAGGCATTCAGAATGAATACCCTTTTTAAACAGGATTTTGTCAAGCAACAAGCTCTAAGATTATCTTAGTTTTACCTTATCTGAATCCGGAATTTTTCATGTCCAAAGTGATGTTTAAATAAATACATCACTAACTCCGCAACTAGCAATGAACGAAAAAGAGAGCATTACTTCGCATTCCTCCAAACCCCGCCCTTGGTGGCAGCGTATCCCTCTCACATTGCAAATTATTATCGCCCTAGTGTTGGCAATCGGCTTAGGAATTGCTTTGGGTGCGGGAAACCCCAACGCAGCCAATAAAGACTTGATCAACAACTTGGCAATTCCTGCTGAATTGGTGCTGAAAGCACTCCGCGCCCTAGCTACGCCGCTGATTCTCGTAGCAGTGTTGCATACCTTCATGACGACTGAGATTCCGGGTACAGCCGGACGCAAATTAGCTGTCTTACTTTTAACTAACACAACCGTAGCCATACTGGTTGGGCTTTTAGTGGCAAACGTCTTGCGTCCCGGTACTTGGGGGCGTTTGGCGGCTCCAGAAAATACACAAGCAGCCAGTCAAAGTCTTGACCCTTGGGGACTAGTAAAAGACGCTATACCGGAAGCCGTTCTCAAGCCGCTGGTTGATAATAACGTTATACAACTGATTGTAATTGCTTTGAGCTTTGGCATCGTTTTGCGGGCAATAAAATCAGAGCAAATCGCTGAAGGAAAAAGAGGATACCAACCGATTGAGGATTTAGTTGGAACTTTGTTTGAGGCAGTAATTCGCGTCCTCAACTGGGTGATTGCCCTAGTACCTCTTGCCGTGTTTGGAATTGTGGCTAAAACTGTTGCCTTGCAAGGCTTCGCGCCATTTAAATCTCTGTTTGCGTTCATCGTGGCGGTGCTGCTGGCGCTGACATTACAAGCTTGTTACTACCTCACCAGAGTCAAATTCGGTTCTTGGGTGAACCCGTTAAAGTTTTTAGCTGGCGGTGCTGATGCCTTTTTGACAGCTTTTTCCACTTCTTCTTCAACGGTGACAATGCCTATCACCTTTGAAATTCTACAGACAAAAATCGGCTTGCGGGAGTCTTCTGCTTCTTTGGGGGCGCTGGTTGGGGCAAACTTTAATAATGATGGTACTGCCCTTTATGAGGCAATGTCTGCGTTGTTTATTTCCCAAGTCATTGGGCAACATTTGAATTTAGGACAGCAGTTAATTGTGATCCTCACGTCGATTTTTGCATCGGTGGGGGCAGCGGGTATTCCGAATGCGGGACTGGTAACGATGACTTTGGTGTTTACTTCTGTTGGCTTGCCGACTCAGTATATCGCTTTGTTGGTTACGGTAGATTGGTTTTTGGATCGCTGCCGCACTGCGATCAACGTCATGGGAGATATGACTGTTAGTGCATTAATAGACGGCAAAAAGCCTCGTTCTTTGGACGAACCTTAAGAATCGCGCTTTTAATCAGTGCAGCAGTTTCAACCTTGTGCGGTAGCTATTTAATGCTGTTGCGGTCCCTTAGCATCACATTCTTTAGCCCAACATCTTTTGAGAAGTTCAATTCGCCAGAGATAGGCGAAGCGATAGGGATTTAATTGCAACTTAGTATGGCAAGGAAAAAGGGGCTGGTTCAAATACTGCCATAGGGGAAATCTAATCTTGCTGTGTTCAGGAGTCATAGGAAAAGCAAAATAGTATAAAAGCGTTGTGGCAGTAGTTGGCATTTACTATAAAGTATGCTGACTACTGATTTTCTAGTCAAACATTACACATTATATATTCAACTGTCTTTGTGGGAATTACGGAAGATTTTCACACCGATTACAGTAATTATCAGTTTCTGGCTGATAAGATATATAAAATTGATGACAGTATACTGAATAAATAAGGTATAAGATTTCTTTTAGTTAATTGTCTGCGAGGAAAAGCACCGCTAATCGTATTGATTTCGCGGGAGCAAAGCATTATGGTGGTTTTCAATTGGGTGGAATACATCAAATAATTAAGGAATTACAGACAAACATATACACATACTGATAAGCGGATACTTCATCCGGATAAGAGCTGACACAATAAACCGCCTTGGTTAAAAAATAGCCAAGGCGGTTGTAATCTCATGTCCGGTCATATAACAGGCGATAAGTTCGTAGTCAGGACTGAGCGTCCTTATCCGAGCAAACGAGGACTGAAGTCCTCACTACGAAGATATTTTATTATTAAACGGACATGATGTAATTAGCGATCGCCTACGTGCAATCAGCGCATCCTAATAATGATTGCCTGATTTGCGATGGTGAACGGCAGTCACCGCATCAGGTTTGAGTAATTTACCGTTGTCAACGGTGGCATACACAACCCAGTGATCGCCACATTCCATGCGTTGGTTGACAGAACACTCAAGATATGCTGAGGCTTCGGTAAGGACTAGACAGCCATTTTCGGCAATTTCTGTAGAGAAGCCGGAAAATCGCTCTTCCCCAGGGGCAAAAGATTTGCGGAAGTGCTTGACGAAATCTTGTTGATTGCCTTCAGCTAAGATGTTCAGGGCAAACTTACCCCCAGAATACATCAAAGATTCAATCGCTCGGTCTTTGGCAATACCAACGGTGATTCCAGGTGGGTTGAAGGTTGCTTGGGAAACCCAAGCACCTAACATCGCTGTGGAGACTTCTCCTTGCTTTGCCGTAATGACGCACAGCGAACCGACAATTCGACCAACGGCTTGTTCCACAGGAGTTACAGCTTGTTGTGGCAAACGCAGTTTTTTCGCCTTTTTCAAAGTTTGGGCAAAGTCTGTACCGGTTTCTTCACACTGCTTGAGAATGACATCTGAGGGTTTGAACTTGACACGCATCGTCTCAAACCCAAAGCGATATCCAGCATCTCTGAGTTTGCCTTCAATTAAATCAAATGCTTCGCCACTCCAGCCATAGGAACCGAAGACACCGGCAAGTTTGGTGTTGTCACCAACGCCGAGGACAAGACCTAAAGCTGTTTGTACGGGGGTGGGTGCATGTCCACCGAGGGTGGGAGAACCGATGATAAAACCATCTGCCTTTTCGATAGCAGCGCGGATTTCATCAGGTTCGGCAAATTCGCAGTTAATTGATTCTACCGCAACTCCACCTTTAGTTAATCCGAGAGCGATCGCTTGCGCTAAAGTTGCTGTATTGCCATAAGCTGAGGCATACAATAAAGCAACAGTTATTTCTCGACTAGTTTGAGAATGACTCCAATCTTCATAAGCTTTAATCAGTTCCACAACGCCATAGCGTACCAAAGGTCCGTGACCGGTAGCTATCATTCTCACTTGCAGTTCTGATAGTTTCTCCAAAACTGCTTGTACGTGAGTTGCATGAGGCGCCATCAAACAGTCATAATAATACCGTTGGTCTTCTTTTAAAGCTTCGCGGTTTTCATCAAAAACTTGCTCGCCACAGATATGACTTGCAAATAACTTATCTGTGTAGAGAATTTGCGTTTGTTGGTCGTAGGTACAAAGACCGGCGGGCCAACGTGGACTAGGAGTAGGGACAAATTTTAAAACATGACCCTTACCTAAATCTAAAGTTTCTTTCCCGCGCATGACCATGATTTTCAAATCTCGGTCTGGGAAAGTAATACGCAAATCTCCGGCGGCTGGTAAGGAACAGACAAAAGTAATTTGCGGTGCAAGTTCTAGCAGCGCTTTGAAGGTGGCGATTCGGTTAGGACTAAAGTGACCTAAAATTACATAATCCAACTTTTTAAAGTCGAAAGAATGCCGCAATCCTTCGATAAAAATGTCGGTGAAGGTGTCAGCAGGTGGGTCGATTAGTGCAGTTTTATCACCTTCGATTAAATAGCAATTGGAAGTTGTACCTCTTTCCAATGCATACTCAATTTCAAACCGCAGACGCGACCAGCTACGCGCTCTCATGACTGTAGTGTTTGTGGCGATCGGTAAAATCTGAACGTCACGGGGTTTGGAATCGCTCATAGGTGTGGAGTGAAGGGTGAGATAGCGTTTGAGTGATGGGGGGAGGGGG
>CAXTNZ010000203.1:0-2142 GCA_964245695.1 uncultured bacterium
CCTATCCCCCGATTCCCAAACGTCCAGCCAAAGCGGGAGTTAAAGGTAAAAGGGTGGCGATCATTAAGAATAAAGCTAAAAGACCTAAGGCGGCGCGCGCATCGTCGGGTTCGGTGATTTCGTTCAAGCTAGGGCGTTCTAGATCCCGTTGTAAAAACAGAATCACGATCGCCCAGTACATAGCAAGAGGATTAGCTAAAGATACTATCCCCAGGACAATTAAAGTTGCTATTGTCGTCCTTTCTGCGGTTTTGCGTCCATAAATCGCCTGGACAATGCGACCACCATCTAATAGTCCTGCTGGCATTAAGTTTAAAGCAGTGATTACCAACCCTAGCCAACCAATTACCACAAGGGGATGGACATCCACCAGAGGCGACTGTAACGCTGAACCCAGTACAACCCGCGCTAGGCTTCCTACCAAAATCGAGCCTGAGAAAAACTCATTTGGTAATTGAAACAAACTACCCTGGTGGGAAAGTAGCAAGCCAATTATCAGTGTTAACAAAGAAGCAATTCCGCCTGCGGCTGGACCTGCTAAGGCGATATCAAATAATACCTTGCGGTTGGGTAATAAAGATTCAAACCGGGTTATTGCACCAAAAGAGCCAATTTGCACAGCGGGGAGAAAGAAGGGCAAACTGAGGCGGATTTGGTGACGACGCGCCAGTAACCAATGACCAATTTCGTGAATTAGCAAAATCGCCAAAATACCACCGCCGATGGGCAAAGCTTCGGCGAACCGCGACGGAGTGGAAAAGAAATCAAACTTTAGTAATAACCCGGCGGCTTCGATACTGGTGGCGATAGTTGCCAAAAACAGAATACCGGCAAAGATGTTTTGCTGTAATGTCGCCGGACGCGGATCATTACTGCTGGGTAAAACAATAATTACAGGTTTACCATCCGTGTTTTCTACGAGAAATAGGCGATATTTCTCACCTAAGCGTGACTGTAAACTAGCGGTGAGGCGGTTATGAACTTCTTCTGGTTCTCCCCGGAGATTACCTTTGAAAATCGCTCCTTGTTGATAGGCGATCGTTTCTGTGGCAAAAAATGTATCCAGACCGAAAATGCCTTTAATTGCGTTCAATTCCTCTTCGGGAATTGGCGGTACCTCAAGTTTTAATTCCGCATTTACTGTATTTGTTGCCCTTTCTGGTGCTGGAGTAGCGGCTATTCTTTCGGTTGCACGTTGTCTGAGGATTGCATCTTGTCCAGCTTCGCGCAACTTTCTTCCCAGAAAGATGTACAACGCACTCGAAGCCACCAACAAGAACAATATACCGACTATATTGATGTAAATCCCAGCGGCAAACAAGCCAAAAAACAGCAGCCAAGGAGTCATCAATACCACCGACTGCAACCAGGCTAAGATGCCCAGTTTACCAAAAGGTCTGGCGCGATAAAAGCCCCAACCCAAAATGCCGAAAAAGACCAGCACAATTGCCGTAATAATAGGAGTTTCTGAGGCAGTAAACATTTTCAATGTATTTTTTTGAATTTTCGCACGGGCGACGGTCAGTTTTTCCAGACATTACTAATAATCTATAACGCCGCTTGTAATCTGCTCAAATATGTAGCACTGCCAAGAAAGTGCCTACATAGGTGCTTATTTTACTTATAAAACCTGACAAAGTATCTATATAACGTAAAATTATGGTGATAAACCCAAAAATTAAAAGTGATAAAGTGCTGATTCATCGTTGTTTAGCGGCGATTGTTGGCATTCTGATCTTGTCCCAGCCGATGGTAGCAACTGCATCTATCACATGGGTGAAAATTGCTCAATCGCAAAATAGTTCCGCAGCATACGCAAGCGTGAAAGCAACTGTTTGATAAAGCCGATAAACTTGTGTAGCAAGGTAAGCGGGAATCTCGACAACAAGCGATCGCACTTTATGAACAAGCACTTTTAATTTAGCGGCAAATAGGCGAGCATACAATTAAACACTCGAAATTCAGCTTACCACAAAAAATACTGAAGCCCTTGCCAATACACTCACCCAGCTTAATCTACACTACATTAGGTAAGCGGCATAGATATAAATGTTACAAAATAAGAACTTTGCCGCATTATATTACTGGGCAACATTTACGCTTCACCGCGAGTGGAAGTAAAAAGTAGTAAGCACACACGAG
>CAXTNZ010000203.1:2173-13701 GCA_964245695.1 uncultured bacterium
CTACAAACTTTCTTCATCAGTGCATGAACATCATTAAAATGAAAATATTAATTTCACTTTTTTTAGTATTTTAATTATCTGTAGTTTTCCTGACAAATATCTTTTTCCTTATTGTTATGTAACTGACACTATCATTATTTTCATAATATAATATAGATACAATTTGAAAATAATTAATAGAGAATAAGCTACTGTTAAAACTTTTATTTTGAGTTGTTTGACAAAACTTAATATATTGCATAACCTAAAAGTTAGGTAACACTAAATTCGCAACACAGAAAGATTATTATTAGCCATATCTAGGCAGAAGCAAATGAATTGAAGTAAAAATGAAGTAACTAAAAATAAAAGCAAATTTACCTAATTTTGCGAACAAGCTGAAAACTCAGTTACCGGATAACGCTGCAAAAAACTCAACAAATTCCGGTTATATCTGAAGGCTTTTAGTGAGTGAAAATCACGAAAAGTTAGGTGAAATAAATATGCCTAGGAGATTATCATGCTGAAGTATTTTACCTCATTGAACGACCACAACCTACCGTATCCTGATACAATTCATCCCATCGTCGTCCACTTCGTCATTGCGCTAGTATTGTTTGCTTTCTTTTGCGATGTAATCGGCTATTTCACTGGTAAAACTCGCCTTTTTGAAGTGGGTTGGTGGAATATGTTCTTTGCTACAATCGCCATCTTCGTCGCTGTAATTTTTGGACAGTTTGAAGCAGGTTTGGCACTACCTTATAACGCCGCTAAATCAGTTTTGAGTATGCATACACTGATTGGCTGGTCGCTTTCAGGAATCATTGCGGCGATTACAGCATGGCGTTATGTAATGCGTATCCGCAACCCACACAAAATATCGATTTACTATCTCGGAGTTGGACTGCTTTTAACTTGTATAGTTGGCTTACAAGTGTATCTTGGCGATGAACTTGTTTGGGTATATGGACTGCATACAGTACCAGTTGTTCAAGCAGTAAAAGAAGGTATTTTGCGATGAATTCAGAACTAATTGACCAATTAAGCAATCAACTTGGTGCGAACGGATTACCTTACACCATTCCCATTCATCCCAACTTAGTGCATCTGACTTTAGGTCTGTTTATTATTGGGATTACCTTTGATATTGTTGGTGTAATTTTACCCTTTCAAAAATGGGTCTTCAAATCTTTAGCAATTCCTGTGGAACGTGCCAGCTTTTTTGATGTTGGTTGGTACAACATGCTAGGTTCATCTGTTATTACATTTTTCACAGTCGGGGCAGGTTTTTATGAAATGATGCTGGCAAAACCACCGGCAGATGTGAAAAGTGCCTTGGGATTGCAAGCAATGGAAACTATGCTTTGGCATGGTGTCGGTGGAGTTTTATTATTAGCGCTGATTGTCGGTATGACCGTCTGGAGAGGTTGGCAGCGCTTCGTTTGGCGCAAAGAAGCAGATAAACAAGTGCAATTAAGTTATCTGTTCATGGGCATAGTAATTATGTTCATTATGTTCCTCCACGGCACACTAGGAGCGCAATTAGCAACTGAATTTGGAGTACACAATACAGCAGATAATTTGCTGCGATTAGGCAAACCGTAGTGAGCGCTAAAGCGCTCATAAAAAAGATTTTCACGGTTTCAGCCCTGACTAGCAAAAACCAACTCATATGCAGAAAATATTGCGGATTTTTACATTAATAACAGGCGCGATCGCTCTTACTTTTACTAGTATTTGGATCGGCAAACAAGCTTATTTCTGGCTTCCTCCCCAAGCGGCAGCCGAATCTGTACTAATTGATGATTTGATTAGCTTCCTGGTGACGCTTGGTGCATTCATCTTCTTGGGAGTAACCGGAACTCTGATGTATTCGGTTATTTTCCATCGCGCAATTAAGGATGACTACAGCGACGGTCCGCCAATTGAAGGTAATCTAACTGTGGAAGTTGTCTGGACAGTCATCCCAATTGTGATGGTGTTTTGGATTGCAGGTTATAGCTACCAAATCTACGAGCAAATGGGAATTCAAGGTCCAATGGAGCATGTACACTTTCGTAATCCGATGGCAATAGAATCGGCATCTGCTGCACCAAAAGACTTACCAGATAACGCTGCAACTCAACAATTAGAAAAAATTGACGTACTTGCTAAACAATGGGCTTGGGTATTTCATTATCCAGAAAAAAACGTCACAAGTACCGAACTGCATTTACCAAGCGATCGCCGCATTAGTTTAGCACTGCAATCGCAAGACGTTATCCACGGCTTTTACATTCCCGCTTTTCGACTCAAGCAAGACATCATTCCCAACCAAACCATCGATTTTGAATTTACCCCCATCCGTCCAGGTAAATATCGCTTGACCGATTCTGAATATAGCGGCACCTACTTTGCAACCATGCAAGCGGATGTAGTGGTTGAATCACCTGAAGATTACCAAAAATGGCTGACACAAGCCGCAACTCACAAACAAGCGATCGCCAAAAACCAAGCAGCCTCCGAATATACCCAAGCATCCAATCAGTCAATCAAACCAGGTTGGGCAACAATTGCCCCCGCTGCCCCTCCTCTAGTCAATTACAGCAACTCATTGTAAATACCCACAACCATCAACCATCAACTATCAACCAACAACGCTCCAACCATCAACCATCAACCATCAACCAACAAACAAATGACCAACATCCCCATCGAAGGCATCATAATCCCTAGTGACACTCACCACGAACCCCCAAACGACTGGAAGCAATACTTCAGCTTTAGCACCGACCATAAAGTAATCGGTATCCAATATCTCGTTACCGCATTCATCTTCTTTCTCGTCGGTGGTATGTTTGCGATGGTGATTCGCGGAGAACTAATCACACCAGATTCAGACTTAGTAGACCGCACCGTATACAATGGTTTGTTCACCATGCATGGCACCGTCATGCTTTTCCTGTGGACATTTCCCTCGTTGGTTGGTTTTGCCAACTATCTAGTACCTTTGATGATTGGCGCCCGCGATATGGCATTTCCGCGCCTCAACGCCGTCGCCTTTTGGATGGTGCCAGTCGTCGGAATTCTCTTAATGGCAAGCTTTCTCGTCCCTGGTGGACCCGCCCAAGCAGGCTGGTGGTCTTACCCGCCAGTGAGCCTCCAGAACCCCACAGGCAACTTAATTAACGGTCAAGTTCTCTGGCTGTTGGCGGTAGCAATATCCGGCGTGTCTTCCATCATGGGTGCAGTCAACTTTGTTACCACCATTGTGAAGATGCGGGCACCAGGCATGGGCTTCTTCCGGATGCCGTTGTTTGTTTGGGGAGTGTTTAGCGCCCAAATTATCCAACTGTTTGGACTCCCAGCACTGACAGCAGGCGCAGTAATGTTGTTACTCGACCTCACCGCCGGTACGAGCTTTTTTGACCCCAGCAAGGGAGGTAATCCAGTTCTCTTTCAGCACTATTTCTGGTTTTACTCCCACCCCGCCGTTTATGTAATAATTTTGCCCATCTTCGGTATTTTCTCGGAAATCTTCCCCGTCTATTCCCGCAAACCGCTATTTGGTTACAAAGTAGTCGCCATTTCATCGCTTTTGATTGCCGGAGTCAGCGGTATAGTTTGGGTACACCACATGTACGTCAGCGGTACAGCAGGCTGGATGCGCTTGTTTTTCATGCTGACAACAATGTGCGTATCTGTACCCACAGGAATCAAAGTATTTGCTTGGGTAGCAACCATCTGGGGCGGTAAGATACGGCTGAATACACCAATGCTCTTTGCTTTGGGTGCATTGATCATGTTTGTGTTTGCAGGTATCACAGGCATCATGCTTTCCTCCGTGCCTGTTGATGTTCACGTTAACAATACTTACTTTATCGTCGGTCACTTTCACTACGTTCTTTACGGAACGGTGACGATGAACTTGTATGCAGCAATTTACCACTGGTTCCCGAAAATGACGGGACGCATGTATCACGAAAGCTGGGGTAAATTGCACTTCTGGTTAACATTCATCGGTACTAACCTCAACTTTTTCCCGATGCATCCATTAGGATTGCAAGGAATGTTACGTCGAGTTTCTTCTTACGCTCCAGATGCCGGATATGAATTCTGGAATATTATTGCTAGTCTCGGCGCCTTTCTATTAGGAATGTCTACCTTGCCCTTCATTTTCAACATGATAGTTTCTTGGATGCAAGGTGAGAA
Organism: uncultured bacterium; assembly: GCA_964245695.1. Lineage (GTDB taxonomy): Bacteria > Cyanobacteriota > Cyanobacteriia > Cyanobacteriales > Nostocaceae > Hassallia. The sequence goes on from CAXTNZ010000203.1 coordinate 6,344, forward strand.
AGCACCTGATAATCCTTGGAGAGCAATTGGCTTGGAATGGTTAGTTTCTTCCCCACCTCCAGTAGAGAACTTTGAAGAAATTCCGATTGTCATCAGCGAACCTTACGGCTATGGCAAGTCTGAACCGTTGATTGCTCAAGTTCACACTCATCAATATGAGCCGACAAACCCAACTTTAACAGGCATAGACTAACCTCATTTCTCGTTCCCAGTCAGAGACTGGGAATGTCTAGAGTGAGGACTGCTGCCTCATAGGACTTTCCTAAACAAGCAAGAATTTTTTAACGACAAAGGAGGCAGAGCCTCCCTTAATGGGTTCCCAGTCAGAGACTGGGAACCAGAATAGAGCCTCTTTTAACAAGTTCTCAGTTTCTGACTGAGAATCAGAACTCTACACAAGATAAAGGAGAATTCAAGCAATGGACAGTTATTTAGTTTCCGAGCAGTTGCATGAGCATACCCACGATGAAGAAGGCAACAAAATGTTTGGCTTCATCGTTTTCTTACTATCTGAAAGCGTTATTTTCCTGAGTTTTTTCGCTGGATATATTCTCTACAAAACAACGACACCCAATTGGCTACCAATTGGTGTTTCTGGACTTGAAGTTAAAGAACCGGCTATTAATACAGTGGTTCTGGTTGCTAGTAGCTTTGTCATCTATTTGGCAGAACGCGCTCTGCAAAGCCATAAATTGATGCAATATCGCTTGTATCTTTTGACAACAATGGCAATGGGAACTTACTTTTTAGTGGGACAAGGAATTGAATGGAGCAATCTTGCTTTTGGTTTCACTTCCGGTGTATTTGGGGGAATTTTCTATCTGTTAACAGGTTTCCACGGTTTGCACGTTCTCACAGGTATTCTGTTACAGATGATTATTCTAGTGCGTTCTTTCATCCCCGGCAATTTTGATTCCGGACACTTTGGTGTTAATGCAACTTCTTTGTTTTGGCACTTTGTTGATGTGATTTGGATTATTTTGTTTATCTTGATTTATATTTGGCAGTGAGTATTAGAATTGTCTCACGCACTCGTCGCAGAGGCACAGAGAAGAAAGCGAGTTAAGAGGTCTCTTTATTAACTTTCTTCTTTGCGTCTTTGCGCGCCAGTCGCCTCAACGGGGGGGAACCCCCGCACGGCGCTGGCTTGTCTTTGCGTGAGCTTTTCTTCTAAATAAAATCAAATAAATGATGTGCCATTTCTAATTTAGAACAAGGTTCAATTACTATTTGCCGACCTTGATTATCTAAAAATATCGCTTTATTATTATCACTGCCAAAAGCACTATCGGGTTGATCTATCGGATTGGCAACGATCGCATCTAATTTCTTTCTCTGCAATTTTTCTAATGCTGGCTTGACAATATCGCCATTTTGTGCAGCGAATCCAATTATCTTTTGATGTGGTTGTTTTTGGCGTGCTAATTCAGCAATTATATCGGGTACTGGTTCTAAAGGTAAGTCTTGGGGAAGCGATCGCTTGGGCAATTTCTCTAAACTATAATCGCGTGGCTTTACATCTGCAACCGCTGCCGACATGATAATTACATCAGCATTCGGTAAATATTCGAGCATTACTTGCTGCATTTCTTCGGCACTAATAACTGAAATTGCTTGCACTCCCAAGGGTGCATTCCAACTAGCTAACCCATGTACTAATGTCACATTTGCACCTCGATGAAGTGCTGCTTGTGCTAAAGCTAGTCCCATTTTACCTGTGGAAGGATTGCCAATAAATCGCACTGGATCGAGATGTTCTCGCGTTCCTCCAGCACTTATCAAGACTCGCTTACCTGCTAAATCTCGCTTGCCTGCGGTATGCAACAGTGATTTCACGTATGCGACAATTTCTGGGGGTTCTGCCATTCTGCCGGCACCGACGCGATCGCACGCTAATAACCCCGATGCTGTACTCATACCATGATATCGACTATCTGTCAATAGCTGCCGCCAATTTCGCTGCACCGTGAGTTGTTCCCACATTTCCGTATTCATTGCTGGTGCCAGCAACACCGGACAAGTCGAAGCTAAAACGGTATTGGTGAGCAAATTGTCAGCCATACCGTGAGCCAATTTTGCTAATGTATTAGCTGTCAGAGGGGCAATGACAAACAAATCTGCCCATTCACCCAACTCAATATGCAATGGACGTGAGTGTTTGTGTTGCCAGAAATCTTCATCTGTGTAGGCGGGATGACGGGATAAAGTGGCTAAAGTCAGAGGCGTGATAAATTCTCGCGCTGAATGGGTGAGAATCACCCGCACTTCCACCCCGCTTTTAAACAGCGTCGAAATAACTTCACAAACTTTATAGGCGGCGATACCGCCGCCTACACCAACTAAAACCCGTTTTGCCGAGTTGAGATTTGGCATAGGAAAAAGTCAGGATTGAGTAATTAGCGATATTAACTCATAACTCATAACTCATAACTCCTAACTCTCAAATCCTTATGCCTCATCGTAGGGTTCTAAATCTAAAAGGTGGATATAGGATTCAACTAACTCTGGACGCTGAAACGCGATCGCTCGCAGTAGATGCCAATCATTCAAACCCTCAAAAGCATTACTATAATTATCTTGATCCAGACGCGTAGCTAATTCTTCCACCTCTGCCGCAGTTATGGCAGCAATATCTTTTCTGGAAATGCTTAGAGTTTTCATTATGCTTGCCCCTCCCTTATGCAGCATTCGCCTTCAGCATGGATTGAGTTGCGCGCTGACGCAGCCACCCAATATATATTACTCACTCAGGGGCGTTGCCGATCGTGAAATTTTTCCGGATTTTTACCCTAATTTGTAAAAATTTTGTAACCGTGACTAAACAATGTCTATAACTGTTACACATTCATCACGAAATTTTGCAGCACCTCTAACATTTCTGGACGAATTTCATGCCCCATATCAAATTCATGGTACTGTACTGCAACTCCTAAAGACTCTAAAGTTTCCCTGGCTCTGATTGCAGCTTGCAGTGGCACAACTGTATCTTGTCTGCCGTGGGTAATTAAAACCGGCGGTAGAGACTTTGTATTTTGCGTCTCTACATTCGTTCCTGCACCCGGATGCAAATACCCACTCATAGAAATTAAACCGGCTAAAGGCAAAGTTAATCCTACATCCAAAGTCATTGCTCCGCCTTGAGAAAAGCCACTCAAAATTGTGCGTGATAAAGGCACCAAAGTGCTACTCTCTAAAGATAGCAGCCAATCTATTAGCTCTTGCCGACTTTCTGCTATACCCTGATACATATTCTCCATTCTCAGGTCGTACCACGCCCTACCGACAGAGGAATTGGGAAAAGGAAAAGGTGCATTGGGAAAAATGAACTGGTAATCTGGCAAATTAAAAAAGGGTAATAAAGATGCCACATCGTCAGCATTTGCACCCCAACCGTGCAAAGTGACTATTAAGCCTTTAGGTACTTGCCCCATTTTGGGCGGAAATGTGATGAATTCTAAAGACAGATATTTTCTCCTGGTATTAAAGTCTCTTCATAGATATTACTTCTTTAAGAAGGGGAAAGGGGATTTTTGAATGTTGGGTAAAGGGGGAAAGGGGAGGCAGTGCGCTCTTCTCCCTCATAGAGAGGCTAGTACTCATGGGCGGAAATAAGGCTACCATCTGAAATAGGCGCTCATGCTTATGGGATAAGTCTTTTTACTTTTACCTTTTTACTTTTTACTTCCGCGCAGCGGTGCTAGTGTCAAGGGGTTTGCGCGTGGAGCAACTGTTGTGAAAGGGATAATAAGAGTGAAACGAATTCGTTTAACAACTTCTGACGGGACAACCTCTATCTAAGGAACGATACAGCTTTGCAGCCAGATGAAGTAAAAATAGGATGCTAAATATAAATGGAGATTGTATCCTATGAAACTGAATTATTTGATGAAACGGCTCTCGACTGTAGGACGCTTTCTGGCTACAACTGTGTTTTGTGTGTCAGCGATCGCCTTCGTTTGGCAAGGTGCGTTTTTCTCAAACACCACAGCAATGGCTAATCCTGCTATAAACTTAATCGCTTCCGCAGACGCAGGCGATCAAGTTAAAGATAAAGTTGAAGAAGGTGCTGAAGCAACCAAAAATTTCGTCCGAGATACACAAGATAAAGTTAAGCAAACTGCAAGGACCAATGCCTCTAAAGTTGACGAAGCAACTGACAGTGGTAATTTTGTTGAGCGCAAAGCAAAAAGTGATAAGGCTACAATTGAGAAAAGAGCAAACGAAGATGCAGCAAGGACCCAGAAAGTAATAGACAAGGAAAAGAATGCTGTTCAAGGCGCTATTGATAGCATCAAGGATGTTTTTAGCAAGTAGAGAATAGATAGGCGTAAGGGTAGTAAGCAGACATAAAACAACGCGCCTACCTTAAAAATAGGTTATACGTCCAGATTTGGTCAAACTGGACGTATAAACCCTAACAAAGCCGGGATTATCGCTTCATCTACTCGGCGCATACAACCAAAAATAATCTTGACGAAAGAACTTAAAACCTCACTCGGTTAATTAGCTTTCATCTCTTATTCGGCGTTGACATTCATAGATTTCGCCTCAATAATTATCCGCCGTGTTCAACTGTTGACTGCAAACAGTTGAACTTTTGGTCTTAAAAGATAAAAGGAAGGGGAACAGCCTCTTGATAGTGAAACTCGGTATTTTTCGCTTAATTTATCAAGCAGGGGAAAAAGTTTATCTCAAAAAGTTCGTTTTCCGAAAGGTGGAGTAAGCGTTGATGTTAAAAAGCAAAGACAAAAATAATCCTTTCCACTTGTAGAATAATCTTCTGCCTAACTTTGTCACACAAAAGGAAACTGGGGAATTATGGCGCGTCTAGCATTGCTGAGTGTATCTAACAAAACTGGTTTAATTGAACTTGCGCGTAGCTTGGTAGAAGAATTTAACTTTGATTTAATCAGCAGTGGGGGAACAGCCAGAGCAATCAAAGATGCAGGATTACCAGTTACAAAAGTTGCCGATTACACAGGTTCTCCGGAAATTTTAGGCGGTCGAGTGAAAACTCTGCATCCTCGGATTCATGGAGGTATTTTAGCACGGCGGGATGTCCCTGATGATGTGACAGATTTGGCAAATAACCAAATTCGCCCGATTGATTTAGTGGTGGTGAATCTTTATCCTTTTGAAGAAACTATTGCTAACAAGAGTGTAACTTTAGCGGAAGCGATTGAACAAATTGATATCGGCGGTCCAGCAATGCTCAGAGCTGCGTCGAAAAACTTCGCCCATCTCACAGTTTTGTGTGATCCGGCTCAGTATAACGATTATTTACAGGAATTGCGTGAAAATGGAGGCGAAGCTTCTTTAGAGTTTCGCCAAAAGTGTGCGATCAGCGGATTTTTGCACACTTCTAGTTATGATGCCAGCATCGCATCCTACCTCACGCAGCAGTCAGCAGCAGAATCAACATTACCCGAAAAATTCACTCTTGCTGGCAAACAATTACAAGCTCTGCGCTATGGCGAAAATCCCCATCAAAGCGCCGGCTGGTATCAAACGGGAAATACTCCAACCGGATGGGCAGCTGCAACCAAACTTCAAGGCAAAGAACTTAGTTACAACAACTTAGTTGATTTAGAAGCGGCACGGCGGATAATTTCCGAATTTCCAGACACGCCCGCAGCGGCGATTCTTAAGCATACTAATCCGTGTGGTGTGGCTTTGGGAAGCAGTCTTAACGAAGCTTATGAAAAGGCTTTTAACGCTGACTCGGTTTCGGCATTTGGGGGAATTGTCGCGCTAAACCGTCCGATTGATGCTGCTACTGCCAGCGAGTTAACTAAGACGTTTTTAGAATGCGTGGTTGCTCCTGGTTGTGATGGAGATGCTCAAGAAATTCTCGCGGCGAAATCTAAGGTGCGAATTTTGATTTTACCAGATTTGAGTAGTGGACCCAAAGAAACAGTGAAAGCGATCGCCGGCGGGTTTCTCGTGCAAGCTGCAGATGATATCATCGCTGATACGAGTAAGTGGCAAATTGTAAGCGATCGCAAACCCACCCAAACAGAGTTAGAAGAATTGCTGTTTGCTTGGAAAGTTTGCAAACACGTCAAATCTAACGCGATTGTAGTCAGTAGCGATCGCACTACATTAGGTGTCGGTGCCGGTCAAATGAACCGTGTCGGTTCAGTTAAAATTGCTTTAGAACAAGCTGGAGACAAAGCCAAAGGTGCAATTTTAGCCAGTGATGGATTTTTCCCCTTTGATGACTCCGTGAGAACATCTGCTGCTGCCGGAATTAGTGCGATCGTTCAACCTGGAGGAAGCTTGCGAGATGCTGACTCCATCAAAGCTGCAAACGAACTCGGTTTGGTAATGGTATTCACAGGTGTACGTCACTTCCTGCATTAGACATCTCCGCTAATTAACTATTCGTTACCCAAAACCCTTTGTAGAGACGCGATTTATCGCGTCTTCGAGTCATTTTCAAAGATATCTATTATATCAAGTAAGGAACCTTGATTTTCCCGCCGACGGGAAAAGCGAGAATTTTATTTGCGGTACTGCTGACTGATAGCAGAGATATCACATGGCAGAGAAGCCGTTGATTGGGGCGCGATGCCCTGTAGAATGGCAGCAGAAAGTTAGAAATATTGCCCAGTTTACAGAAATGAAGGAGGCGGATTGAGCATTCTAACTGGGATTGGTAGAATTTTACAGTAATTTTTTGGCGTTGCCTATGTGCTGATATTTGTGCATTTAAATATGCGGTTTAGTTAATTTAGTTCCACACTTGGTACAGAAGTTGAGATTAGCTGAATTATTATGACTACAATTGGTACAGACAATTTGATTTTGAATTGGAGTAGAGGTTTCTACTGGAATTGTTTGAACAAACGCTAGATTTTTTTGAGTATAAGACTTTGCAAAGTGTTTGCGTAGTAAGTCATGCGTAAAGCGATAACTACCACCTACTCGTTGTATAAATAGGCGATTAGTGGAGTAGTTGAGAAATTTAGCATAATTCCAGGGAGCGTAACCATTAGACCAGAGAATTATGCGTAAAACAAAGTGTTTAATAGCAGGTGTTCCGCTGATGGATATTCCAATAAGAATTCCAAAGAACATTCCCAACATTAGGCTATCAATTAAGACTTGATCGTTAAGTTTATATTTTATACTTATTTGAAGTAATATTTGAATTATAAAAACTATTAAACCAGCAAACAAAGAAGTAACTGCTGATACTTTTATAGTATTAATAACTGATTGCTGAATGCCTTGATTAGGAAAAGTTTTATTTTCAATGTCCAGTCCATTTATTCCAGAAATCAGCCCTCCAATTAGTCCCAAAAATAGCCATCCCAACAAAGTATTATTGTCCCTATATATATGTCTATTAAACA
>CAXTNZ010000204.1:0-13508 GCA_964245695.1 uncultured bacterium
TCCCACAACAAGCGTGGCGTTAATTTATCTTTTCTTAAATAACTATTGATTTTATGTATCCCCTCAATAATTCGGGGTAGGCAATGATTCTGCTTACCACGACCAACCGAAGGAATGAAGAGAAGCTTGTGAGCGAATAATAGCTGCCAGAGGGAGAATTATTCCAGCCTGAGAAATGCGATCGCGCACATACTGAAAAAAGCTAATTCCCAACTTCCGAGTAGTGGCAACAAGAGACATAAAAATATCCCAGGCTTTAGTACCCTCAGTAGTCTGAGTGGCGTAGCTAATATTACGTCGCTGCACCATAGTTCTAGCAGCTAACTCAGCAGGATTGTTATGCAACGGTAATTCTGGATGCTCTAAAACTAGAAGCAACTCCGAGGCTTTGGCAACAGTTAATCGTTTTCGTTCATCCAACTGTTGATAACCACTGTCAGTGTCAAAAAGTTGATAAAACTCAGACCGTAGTTTTTCTACCGCTTGCTCACTGGGAGAATCTTTGTAAGCGAGTAAATCTCGGTAGTAATCCCAGAAATCATCGAGAAATTTATCAAGAGCTTCTTGATGACTTGCCACCACCGGACTCAACTTCTTGTAATGTCGTCCCTCGTGTACCCAACACAAAGCCAAATCATCAGTGAGTAACTTGAACTGAGGAGCATCATCACAAACAAGAGTTTCCACTACTGGCCAGTCGGTTTGCTGATGATAGAAAGCAATGGCAGCTGCTTCCATGACGCGGGTACGTTGTTGGGAGCCCAGTTTGGGTAGGTATGTATCAAGTAGGGTATTAAACTGTGCCTCACTCAACACAGTTTCTTGAGGTAATAGTTTTAGAGCATTCTTGCATTTAGTCGGTAGTTGGAAGTTCTCAAGGAGTGAAAAGGTAAGTGAGTTGAGAATAAACTCAAGTTCTTGCCCGTTTTGTAATCCCTGAAGTACACTTAGTCGGTCTTTCTTGGGAGTTGTAAAGTAGACTGTATACAAAGGGTTACACACTACATTAGTGGTATAGTTCACCCCACCAACACGGGCACCTGTCTGGTCAAAGTGTTGCCAAGGACTGCTCGCTAGTCCCGAAGAGTAAACTTCACTTTTCTCGGTTTCAAAATTTTCGTGGTTTTTAATTAGCAGGTTAGACAAATAGCCTGCTGACATGGAAATACCAATATCCTCTAAAAACTCTAACAATTTACCTTGGGTCATGTTACCCCCGTAGTACAAGCTGATAACCAAGGTTTTTATTCCCGGACCAAATTCTCCTTCGTAACTACGGGGTAGTTCTGCTACATAAGTTTTCCCCTCTGATAGTGAGTAATATTTTTGTTTACGGAATAGTAGGTTGTCGGTTGTGAGTATGATGTCTTGAATTATTACTTCTTCATAGCCCTTAAATTGTGCATCTGCTGGCAGCAATTCGTTTGGGTACTCTAGTATTTCTTCTCGGTCTATTTTGATGCTTTGATTTTTGCTGCTCTTGGAGTGCTTTTTTGGGGTTTGTCGTTCTTTCTCTGATGAGTGGTCACCGAGTTCGCCTTTCTTATTTTTGGCTTTTATGTCTGGCTTCCCTTGTTCTCCCTTGAGGCGGTTGTTTTCATCTCGTAATCTTTGATTTTCTGACTCTAGCTTTTTTACTTTTGAATTTAATTCTTCTAAGTAGGTCAACCTAATTAAACGTAAAACGTTCAACTTGATACTGACCTTGTGCAGCTCTGTTTTCTATACCATCAATAATAGCGATCGCTAAATCATATTCATCTTCAAATATCCTGGAAGCAAGCTCGTCACGTTTAAGATGCAATACGGTTCAGTTAAGACTAAAAAGCTTATTAGTGATGTGGAATTTGGGAGCTTCGACTCGTTGTCCAGCACCTCTGTGTTTTAGCTTTTTGGAACGAAACAAGGTTTTCCAGAGTGACGGAAGAGGAATAACAAGCGTCATCCGATCGCTTCCCAGTTGCAGGTCTGCCACGATTCCTTTGTTCCGGCTTTTGTAGTTGCTGTGATGCTGGTTGCTGAGTGTCGGACTTTGCCACTTGACAGGCTCACTGATCCCACCCCAAGTTAACAGGTGGAGTGAAATACTCCTCCAACTTTTCTACCTTGTCGCATCAAACTGTTGAACAACTCCACAGCTAGCTGGGTTTGACCAATATAGTACTCGATATTCCGTGAACTAAGTAAATCCTCCGTTTCTGGACAAATGTGGAGCATGAGTTGTATACCACGCGATAAAACCATGAAATCCACATCGTGTGCCAAAATTTCCTCAATGTCAGTGGGTTGAATACCCGGCCGATGCCGAGTGCCAGTGAGTGTCCAATCCCATTCCTTAGCGCATCCTGACCATACTTTACAATCCTTAAAGCGATACGTTTTATCATCGCTCTTTACTTCTATATGCCCCCAAGAAATATGTGTAATCAGGCTTTTTTGAAAGTTGCTCACAGGAATTTTTTTTGAAGGTAAATTTATAATTGCTTTAACTCTTAGGGTAACTAAAGAAATTAGTAATCGTGGGAGCATAAAAGCAGGCATTTATATTTATTTACATGAAAAGCGGAAAGGCGGTGAATTTTTTTTCATCGGGACTGCCTTCTGAATGTACTGTGTAACTTTCTGTATGAATTTCAAGACATCTGCCATTTTCTCCAAACATCTCGATACTCTCCATACAAATATGACAAGTTATATAGCTGTACTATATGATATTTTGTATTTGGGGAAGTTTTTCGTAATGGTATTTTCAATAGTTATAATATGGTCTTTGTGGGATTGATAAATTAAATTGGAGAATATAAAAGCTCTAAAAAATTGATTTTCCTAATTTAATTGTAGCGATTCGAGCTTTCAAAACAAACATATTACTTTCATCAATGCTGAAATTAAAAACCATTACTCTCTCCGGATGGGGGTTATACTGGGATATATAGTCTTCAACTACTTTTGAAGCGCAAATCACATCAAATTGTGACAAAAGTTGAGGACTTTGCTCAAGACCCTTTAATTCTATTGTTTGAAAACTTATATGCGAAATGCCAGCCTGCACTAGAATACGTTTCATATCCTCGCTATCAGTTTCTGAACTACTAACAACTAGTACCTTTGTGTTACGAGGTTTTGACGAAATTTGTGTTAAAAGTTGTATATCTGGCTTGATATTGATGGAAATTACTTCTTGTTCAGGGGCAGTTAATTGAATAACCTCCCATTGATGTTGCGCTGTTGTAATTACTAGATCAGCAGTTAATATTTCTTGTAATGTGTTTGGCTTACTAGGATTTAGGTCTGAAAAACGAAGAAATGATAAAGGAATTTTTATTTCTGATTTAATAACTTCATATATATCTGCACTCTGATGCGAACATCCGACAAATACTAACTTTAAGGAAGTAGAGGAATACCGATTTAACATCACTGCTTGTGCGTAGGCAGCAGCACCGAATTCAGATGCAGATAATCCGATTATTGCCGCAGCACTAAAAGCTTGACCTAGCAAATTATAGAACTGTTTGTTAGTAATAATATTTCGTACAACTTGGGTATTAGCGACAAAAGTTCCTTTACCTCTTTGGGCTATTAGATAGTCGGAAGATATTAAATCGTTATAGACTGCTGCAAGGGTATTGTGATTGACACCTACTTGTTTGGCTAATTGAGTAACAGTTGGTAAAGCATCACCTGGCTGTAACTCTCCCATAGCAATTAGTAGTTTAATTTGTTCAGCAATCTGGGCATTAATTGTTATCGGTGCTGAGGAATTGACAACAATAGGAAGGAAATCCGGAACAGGCATTATCATCTATCTCGATAGGCAGAAGTTATTATACATATTTTTGGAAAATTATAATTAGATAGTTTAAACATTCTAGAAAAGCATTCAATAAAATGAGTATCTAGAAATTTACAACTATTGGATACCTACAAGAAGTTACTGAACTTTCGACCAGATTATTTGCCAATCGTGATTCAGCAATACAAGAAAACATCCAGAGTCTTCCTGCATATTTTTCTTCTAACCATTGCGGCTGCGAATGTCGCTCAAATATTCGACCATCCTTTAATTGAATAGTGTCATGAATCTCCAAATGCTGCTGCATGTATATCTCCTTAACCTCTTTAAAAAAGGTTTTGGGATATTCAAATTGTTTAGAGACGAACTTCAACACCTGCTCATCGTCTCGTGACATGATAAGGTGTTTAGAGAGACTCCACAAATCTAAAAAATTCCGATTCAGGCTTACCATCGTCCTATTACTATCGACTACGAGAATGCCAGCTGCATTAGGTTGGATTTTACCTTTATTTAAGCAAATCATAAAATTACGTATAAAAAGTTATAAAATATTAGACGATTTCCGCTCAGAAATGGTCGCAGATTCTTGCTTCATTCAGTTGTATCGCGTGGCAAGGCTGGAAACGTTACTGTACCATATTTGTGTCCAAAGTATTCTAGCCAATTATGTTGGTTGGATAGCTAACTTTAACTGGTATTAAGTATAGCTTGTTACAAAATAAACTACATCCTGAGATTGTTGTCAATACCGATAAGGTTTACGTAACAACACTTAGCAGCTTTCAATAGAACTCTATTCGTTAAAATTTTGTATACTACTTGACTAGCTTTGTTATACCAATATACTAGAAATAGCTGGTGTTTACAAATTTCACCAAACTAGAATACCAAATTGAGTGTACATAAGGGGAATTTTACCAATGCAGTGGTTGTTAAGTTTGGCAGAAGAATATCGGAGTCGTCTTCAAGATGGACATTTTTATAAAGAACTGGCTTTATCTTCAAAGCCGGAGGACATTAGAGGCTGGATTCGTCAGTTATATTACCAATCCCGCGACTTTACTTCAGCGCTATCTCTGCGCTATGCCATGTGTCGTGACCAAGATTTCCAAGGTTGTTTTGCTCTTCATGCGATGGAGGAAGTAGATCATTGCGAACAGCTAATTGATTGGATGCACAAACACGGTTTTCTAGAGTCGGACGAGAGTCCAACCAGCGTACCAGCCACGTTAGAAACAATTGCTGTTTCAGCTTATTGTTTTCGCTCTGTTCTACGTGAATCGAGCGCACATCAAGTAATCGCACTAAATTTAATTTCCGAAGGAGTATCTTATGACTTCTTCTCCAAAGTGAACCCAAAACTCGAAGCGCTGGGGCTGAAAGTGGGTCGCTATTGGCAAGTTCATAAAGAAATTGACCGCCAACATTTGGCAATGGGGCTGGATTTGATTCCTCAATGCGCTCCAGACTCGCCTCTGGGTAAAAGCTACGCTAGAATTGCTTGGGAAATGGCGACTTTGTACGGTCAGATGCTTGACTCTTGGGGTGGTATTTCAAAACCCCACAATATTGAATCGCCTGTTTTGGTTAATAAAACTACTGTCCAGAGTTTAGTTGATCGTGAACTAGCTGTGCGTTAGTAAAAATAACAAACATGGACACCAAACAGTTAGACCAAACAAATCAAAGACGATGCCTGACGAGAAAATAAGTGCGCGTCTACGCATCTTACGGACAAGTGTTTTACCCAATCTTAATGAAAAGTTGATGAACCTAAACTGCTACTGCATTCCTTTGTTTCAGGAATCGTCCTACACTTCTAGGCGAAATATTTGGTACAATGCCTAGCCTAACAGCCTCATCGGCTATTTGCTTACTTTCTCTATACCCCGGCAGTTCTATAATTTCCTTCTGCCCAAAAACTTCTTTAGCTTCTGCTAAAGCCAGAATTTGGCTTACCTGTTCTTCGCTAAAAACGTTAGGCATTCCGGAACGAGATTTGTCACTCAAAAACTCAACCACTATCTCCTGTAGCTCAAAATCCTCTAACCCCTGTTTTTCTGCATCTAATAATTCAGGGGCAGCATTTATCCATCTCTCTTTCCAGACTCTAACCTGATTCCTATCTATCCCTACCTGTTCGCCAATTTTAGAATTGACGGTCATGGAAGTTGCAGCCAATATCACCTGTGCCCGCTTTGCCAGTTTTACAGAACTGCTAGATGAGGTTGCAATTTGCTGGAGTACCGCTTTTTGTTTATCAGTTAAAGATATGGTTTTTGCTTTAGAAGACATGAAAAACTCCTTAACAACCGGCTTTGACAGGATTTCCTATGTTTTTAACTTAGTTGTAACTAAATTTTTAACTTGCTGGAAATTTTTGCCGAAAATTAAGATAAATGGTATAGTTGATATTGTTATTATTCTAGCATAAAAGCAACAAAGACTCATGCTGACAACACGAGTCTTTGTAAACCACAATCACCCGTTAGCGGCGGGATAACTGCTCACTTGTTTTGAGTCACTGATTAGTTTGACACCTAGACAGTGACTTGTTTACCGAAATAAAGCTCATCAGTCTTCTTGATTGATGAAGCCCTTTTCGCTGTTCTGATTTAACCTAACTTCCCCCATAATACTATGTTCTTAGCTCAACGTGCAAATCGACTCTCCAAGAAACAGCAAATGTCGATTTTTCTGAAAAACTTTACAAAATTTGACAATGCTAAAGAACCTCTCTTGAGAAGCAAGGTAACGCAGCATTATGTGATTTTTAGGTTATTATGTATAATTCAATACAATTTAAAATATTTGCATCATTCTTTATTTATTTTGGCAACGAGAACCAAGTATAAGTTGCAGCAAAGTTATACTACCAATACTTAGAGTACTGGTGTTCAGTTAGCACCTCCACAAAATGTATGCGCTTATCATAGCTGACCCAAACAAGAACTTACTCAGTATTATCCAACGAATCAGTAACTTCTTTTTACATAAAAATGTTGTATGATTTTGCTCCATTTCAAAGTAAGCAAAGTTACGCAAACTTTGAAAGACTTTCTGAGTAAACGTTTTGAGCGATGGTCAAAGACCCGCCTTCTGGAGCGAGATGCTTGCGCGAAGGGCGATCGCCTACATTTTATTTCATTGCTCTTAAAACGCTTCTAAGCCAGTAAGAGTCCATTCTTCGTTGTGTTTGACGTATGCCGTTGAAATATGTCTGGGTACAAATATGCGCCATTTCGATGATAGTCGGGTTGTTCATCTGACTCCAGGTGAATTGGTTGTTCACCCAAAGCTAATAGAAATTTACGGTGAAAACGAGGATCGTCCTGCTTTGGAAAAAAGTATTTCTGAAAAAGGAATTCTTGAATCTTTGAAGGTATCTGCACGCACTGGTGTAAATCTTGTTTTGGCGGGTAAGTGTCGGTTGCAGATAGCCCGCAAGCTTGAAATTACAAAAGTGAAGGTGGAATTTGTCGAGTCTGCTTCAAAAGAAGAAGATTTGAAACTAGTGCTTGACTTTAATCTACATCGAGAAGTAAAAACTCATTACCAGAAATTTCACGAAGGACAGTATTGGGAGTCTGTACTTAAGCCGAAAGCGAAAGAGCGCCAGCGCTTGGGTGCTAAGTATGCTCGTCAACCCTTGCTTTTGTCAAATTTGACAAAAGCAGATGATGAAAGTATTTTTCAACAAGAGTCCAGAATAGATGTTCGTCAAACTGTTTCTAGTAAGTTGGATTTGAGTGGTGGAAGCTATTCTAAAGGGAAAAAAGTATTTGAGTTTATTTCTCAATTGCAAAAATTTGGAAAACTTAAAGCGGCGGCTGCGTTGGAAAAAGAGTTTAACCGGAGTATTGATGCAGCTTACAAGTTTGTTTGTAACGAAGATATCTACAACCAAGTGATAGACCGTATTGAAGCAGGTGAAATCGGTAGTGTGAGCGATGGAATTGCGTGGGTGCAAAGTGGCGATCGCAATCCGTTTCGTCGTTTTAAGCTTGACCAAGTTTATCTATTCCACAAGCGGGTGCGGCCTGAGTTGGAAATTGTGGGACGTGTTATTGGCATAAAGAATGAATTTGTCGTGTTTGGATTTAGAAATTTGGCGAACATGACCCTCGAAGTTGTCAATTTACGACCCAGGCAGATTGATGCTCAATTGCAAAACGAGCCATCCGCTCAACAGAGGAAGAGGATATTTTGCTTAATTGATAAGTTTGCTGGTGTTTTTCCGATTCAGGTTTCTTTAGCAGAAATGTTGAAACTTCCAAATTTGACCGACTTTGAGGAGTGCGTGTTGCGAATGTATGAGTCCGATTTATATGAAAAGAATTTGGAGGCTCATAACGCAGAAATGAAAGCTTTGGAAAATCTTGCGTTCCACAAAGATAAGATTTTCGCCGCATAAGTTACGGGTAATGGGTGCTGAAAGAGATGAAGATTTTAAGCGTGTTTTTGGCTTTGCTTTTTAATTTGGTCGTGGAGCATGGGTAAGTTTATCTCCACCAGTCGTAATAATCCCTGTCCTGTTTGTGGTGATACTCGTGGTAAATGCCGCCACGTTCACGACAGTCCTGACATGACTTTGTGCATGACGGTTACTGACGCTCACTCCACTCCCCCTGGTTTTAAATTTCTCAAAATGTCCAAAGATGGTCTTTGGGGCATTCTAATTAGAGATGAAGGAACAAGTAACGATGGGAAAAAAGAGTGGATACGCCAAATACGGTTGGAAAAGCAACAAAGGTTAAAGGAAGAAAAATATAGACTTGCTCAACTTAATAGCGAAACTGAGCGCGATCACAATATTCACCGTCTTCTTGACTCTATTAGTCTGTCTTCTGACCATCGAGAAGAGCTACGCAATCGGGGTTTGTCCGATAAGCTTATAGATGCAGGCTTCTTTAGAAGCATTGAAAGATGGCAGCAGCTAAGTTGTGAAGTTTCCTACCGAGTAGCAGGTGTTTCTCTTAGCGGTAGAAGTCTCACCAACTGGACATCTGGCTATATCTGTCCATTGTGGAATCCTAAGGGAGAAATAATTAGTTGGCAATTGAGGACGGATGGGCAAGAAAAGAATTTACAAGAGCAAACTGATAAGGAGATACCTAAGTATCTCTGGGCAACTAGTTCTTCTAAACGCCGTCCGGGTGGTCCCACAGCACATTTACCTAATGGAGAGTTGCCACTGACTTTTTGCACTCCCGTTCTGGATAACTTTGAATTTAATGGAAATTTAGTTAATGAGATTTCCCCTGTTTTTCCTGCCTCCCTCTTAGGAGGCTACATTGGTATAGCTGAAGGTATCCTCAAACCTTGGATTATTTCTCAGTTGCGTAAGCAAATTGTAATTGGTGCAGCGGGGGGTCAGTTTCCTTCTTCCCCAGAGACATTCAAGCGCTACTTAGAAGCAGCTTCTACTCAGTTGAGCGGTTGTAAAAATGTCCTTTTGTGGGCAGATGCGGGTGCGATCGCAAATAAAAATGTGATGCGCCAGTACCGCCGCACTTATGAGTTGGCTACTCGTTGGGGTTATACTTTACGGGTGGCGTGGTGGGGACAACTTGATAAATCATGTGCTGACCCAGATGAATATACAGGTGAATACGAGATACTTACCTGGGCGCAGTTTGAATCTTTATCGCGCAATCCTAGCAGGTTCTGGGATGATGTCAAATACCAATTAAGAAAAGTTAAAAAATTATTCCGACGGGGGAGTGGGTTTAATCGTAGAGTACAACGGTTGCGCGAACGTTCTACGCCCACCGCTACGATTATCTTCACTCCGGATCAACTTCCTACCCGTGCTGAATATATTAAACTCGGCTGTCCTCGTATCATATATATGGGTGACGAACGGGTGACTATCTGGAAGGAAGCTGTTGCCAAAGGGTGGTGTCATATATTCGACAAATCCGTCCCTGGTGTGGGCAAGTCTCACACCGCCGGAAGCATGAGGGCGCATGAGTTTGATGTTCGACAATTATTTTACAACGCCGCTGACCATCGCAACCCCACCACACTGACAGTGGAAAAGCACTTTGTTGATTTACCCCCACGCCATAATGGGTTAGTAATAGATAAAAACCGAACCACCCCGATGGGTCGAGCTTTCACCGTCCACCCAACTGGAAACGAGTCTGAAGATACGGCTAAAGTCGTGGGTAACTGCCACCGTACCCCCACCTTCCGCGCTTTGAGTAATAAAAATATTAACAATATTGAAGCAAAAGAAAACCCAATTTGTGCTAGCTGTCACCTACGATTTGCTTGTCAGACTTCAACAGGTCCGGGGTTTGGCTACCGCAATAAGCGGATGGAGGTACTAAAACACAGCGAAATCCGGGCACATCCCCAAAGTTTACCGTTGGTGGATGATTACGAATACAGCGATGTGGGGATGTACTGGGACGAGGCATCTGGGTTATTTACAACTCATAAGAAAATCGAAGTAACTATAAGCGATTTTAATCAAACCGTAGGAGAGTTGGCGATTCGCAACCCAGAATTGTTTGTCAAGTTGCACCCAATATTTGAGAAGTTACGGTGGCTGTGGGAAAAACTAAAAGCGGTAGAGGATAAAGGGCAAGGGGAATTTGTAAATATTGCATTTTCTCATGGAGTTCCCGAATCAGATCGCTATGGTTATAACGACACGGCAATACGTCAATTGCTCTTGGAAGTACCCGAAGACATTGCCTATACAATCGAGGAGTTGGATTGTAGCCTCAAACCCAATTTATCTTTCTTGGCTAATGGTACTGATGGAATTGATACCACATCCATGAGTAAGAAAGAGCGTTCAGAATTACGTACAGCAAACCAACTACTACGCCAAGAAAGCTACAGGGAAGCTAAACGTACCCTTGAATCAATATCCCTCAACTGGTTAGTACCTATGCTTGAAGTGTGGGCGTTCTTCCAAAAAGGCGCATTACATTTCGATAAAGGAATATTATCGATATACGTAGCTGACAACCGCCACCAGGAAGTAGCCCGTGCCGCTAAGTTTAATATTTATTTAGATGGCACGATGGATGTTCGCTACCTTGCCCTTAAGCTAGGTGTAGGGGTAGAGAATATCCTCCAAATCGAGCAAGTTGTCCCTAGTTATGAGAACCTGACCGTGATTCAGGTTACAGGGATGGGGGTACTTGGGCGCGATCGCCGAGAAAGTATGATAGCGCGGGTGATGGCATGTCGTGAGGGTATTATTAATAAGTACCAAGGGTTGAATGTCGCCATCATTGAAAGAAAAGCCTTTGCCTTGGATGGCGATGGCTACCACTTCAGAGATAGTCGGGGGGTAAACCGCTTCAAAGATGTCAATATACTGGTATCGATGGGTATACCGTACCCGAATATTGGAGAACTGGCTGCTGAGTATCAGATATTGATGGGGGTTAGCCCCGACTTGGAGGGAGAGGATAAAGAGGAGCGAATCCGGCAAATGGCGGCAAGGTTTGGCAAACAAGGTACTAACGACTATGCTCTTGTGCAACAGGGGAGCGACCTTGATTACCAGGAATTTATTGATTCTTTTGTCCGTGCCGAGATATTACAAGAAGCTGGTCGCTTGCGATCGCACTTGCGCCCGGAGGAGGAATTGATTTATTATTTCGTCGGGGATTTTGATTTGGAGTTTTTCCAAGTGTATCTGACAGGATGTAAGTTTGAAACCAAGCAGGCAATTGAAATCGATTTCAGGGCTGCCGATTATGGGGAGCAAACTAAAATAGCGATCATTAAAGCTTGCGCTGATTTAATCGCGTGTCAGGTAAAACCGACTCAAGAAAAAATTGAGGCTGAATTAAAAGAAAAATATCCCGACCATGCGGTTACCCAAGAGCGGATAAGTCAGATTGCCAATAAAAGTTTGGGAGGTTGGAAGGGATTGCCTCAGACGATAGCAGCAATAATTAAATCGTTAGGCGAGAAAGGAGAATTACCACTAATCGAGGAGCATGAGCCTTTTTATGCGAAAGTTTATTTGCCCTTATTGAGTCAGGAATCCCCAATCAAGGCAGTTGTGGGTTTAGTGGAGTTTGCTTTATCAGTGGGAACTCGCTTTAGGGCTATTCTCCAACACGTATTAATTGATGTGCGCTCGCAATTGTTGGGATATGCTTTCTGTGTGATGAAGATAATTGGGTTTGGTATGGAATGGTTAATTGAGGAGTTATCTCCCTTGTTGAATACCTGTTAAAGTTGTTGAATTAATAGGTATGCTTAACCAGTTGATTATATACTTACTGGAAACTGTTGGTATGACAGTATTTGAAAACAAAAGGATTAATATTAATCAAGTAATACGCCATTTATTTTTATTAAAAATATATAGTACCGTTGAGTGCAAAAAATATCGAATGCACTTTACTGATATGACTGATGCCGAAATTGTTCCTATTTGATATGAGGTGAGGCTTAGGCAGTTACAAGTAATAAAATATCCAGCCATGTATTGAAATGGTTGGTTGGGTATCGCGGAAGACGCGGTTATGCCTGTTGATATTTTATTTGTTAGAGTCGATGCCCTTGTTGCCAAGGGACACCTCTCCTTCAGAACCGGACATGCAGCTTTGACCGCATCCGGCTCCTGGCATCGTATGGAAAGGATTTACACCTTATTTCCACTCAAGCGAGTGTAGGGTTTGCGTCCTTCCAGAGCTTATTCATTACTGAACTTTTCTGGCTTGGGTTACTTATCTCTAGGTTTTCTCTATGGTCATCAATAAAGTGCCTTTCACCCGCCTTGGGCTTTCTTAACCGTTCGACGCTTTCCAATCGCCTTTACCACCGGGGAATTATCGGAAACGCAAGCTTTCGCCTGCTTTGGTCGGTTTTACTTGTCTGTACGCAGTTTTAGGTATCTTCGCTACTAAGATTGAGTGCGTCTAAGCATCATCTTTTTGATGTACAGTGATTCTGCGATGCCGTGGGCAGTTTCATTCCCACATCCTACCCGTATCTTTCTGTTAAACGGTTAATCATGCCGCTCCACTAGCTCTCTTGGGAACCCTCCCATCTCAAAAAACCTAAAAGGTAGTTGGGTAGGCTAGAAGTTAGATACGTTTTTTCTCGTTCCGATTGATGGATTTTTCTGCCGATTTAGGTTTCTCCAATTCGCCCACTAGCTTCTCAGGGCTGCATCTCTCTCCAAAAAAAGGATGCGAGAATATTGCTAGTGTACAGGGTAGGCTGTAGCTTATGCTAACATCGGTTTTCCCTGTTAGAGAGTAGGACGCTTTTTTAGGAGATTTGCGTAAGCTAACCATGTCGGCTCCCTATTAGCGCCAGTGTTACCTCAACCGAGGAAGTCTCTGATTGCGCCCTGTTACCAGCTTCGCTTTGGGGATTAACCTCCGCGTGGTCAGGTGAGGAGTCACGTTGTCCTTAACGGGTGGGATTTTCACCCACATCCATCAATCAGTTATGGTATTTTCAAGGTTCAGCCTTGAGGCTCCCACCTAGAGCTATGAATTTACTCTAGAACGAGTCGCACTTTGGATCTCCCTTACGTCGATGTGTATGCATAAATTGTTGAGTGGTATTTAAATTACAACCCAAACTTGTCTCAAAAATAGAGATATACTTTTTTTGGATTTTTACTTTGTAGACAATTTTATTTAGCAAATATAAATTTTGTATTTTTAATTGGTTTATTAAATATTTAACGGTATTTCATAGCTAAAAAATATTAACT
>CAXTNZ010000205.1:0-13481 GCA_964245695.1 uncultured bacterium
GGGATGTAGGGGCGCTCATATCTTGCACCTAAAAAACTTATCATTCAAATACAGCAGTAGGAAGTGAACTACCAAACTAGTCGGTAAAATGAGTTGATTCATGCTAGAAGTACTTAGAAAACTAGACTCTAACTAAAGTAGTCAACTATAGATAGGTTTCACAAAGCAGATAAAAATGAGAAACATTACTCTGGAAAATATCACTCAAGCCGTGATTCAGCACGGTGATAAAGGCAAGACTGATGCACGCCTTTATGAGATTTATACCAGCCTTATTCGACATCTGCACGCTTTCGTGCAGGAGGTAAATCTGACGGAACAGGAGTTATCGTTCTTGCGCGATTTTCTCATTCGGGCAGATCGCTACACAGAAGAGATACCGAATGGGGAAATTCATATGCTGCTCGACTTGCTGGGAATCTCAGAGCTAGTGGTTCTATTGCATAACAAAAATAGCACAGCTACTGAAAGTAATCTAGAGGGTCCTGTCTATGTAGCGGATGCGCCAGAGCGCAACATGGGCGATCGCCTCGGAATTGATCACGACGGCAATACACTCTTCCTATCAGGACGCGTCTTAGACGTGAACAACAAACCAATTGCCAATGCGCTTCTTGATGTCTGGCAGTCAAATTCAAAGGGACTCTATGACCTTCATGATGCATCCCAGGCAAAGGGTAACTTCCGAGGTCGTTTCAGAACCAATTCGGACGGCTCCTACTCCATTGAAACGGTTGTGCCAATAGGGTACACTATCCCATCAAGCGGACCGTGTGGTGAAATGTTGCAGCTTTTGGGACGACATACCCAGCGAGCAGCCCATATCCATTTTAAGTTGAGTGCCGAAGGCTATATACCCCTGACTACACAAATTCATATTGATGGAGATCCGCACCTCGATTCAGATACAACGTTCGCGGTCAGATCTGCCATCATTAAGCTGCAAAAACATGAGACACTCGACAAACTCAACGCATACAATCAAAGCAAACCTTTCTATACAGCCGAGTTCGACTTTGTGCTACAGCCGACCGACCAACAGACAGATGCGGCTTAGCACTCTTGCTTGAATAAATTGGTCAGCCCAACGGGAGAGCCAGTACGAATAGACGGCATAGGCTTCCGCCGACTGGACTCACCGTGTATTGAAAAAACTCGTTGGCATCGCGGATCTAGGTGGGACGGCTGACCAATTTATTTTTGCACAACCCCTTAGAGCGTCGATGAAGTTAAAAACAAATGTCAATACGCAGGAAATAGAAGCAAACCTGTAAAAATAGCTGTAGATAGAAAAGTTTAAGCAGCGGTTTTCGTAGCTCAACACTTCTAATATTTGTCAAGATTAAACAATAATTACGCTGAAACATTCTTGTGTGGTTATGCAATTTTCTAAAGTACCCCGGTCTATACGCCGACTCAGTATCCATGTGTTAGCCGTCATTCTAGGAGTTGTGCTAACGGTTACTAGCCTGCGGGTGTTACCCTCGCAAGCAGAACCAGCGCCAAATCCTGTGACGGCGGTGCCACAATTAGTTGCTCAAGGAAAATCACCAGCGGCGGCTGCTATCGGTAGCAGTAGCTTTGTGACAGCGGCGGTGAATCGTGTGGGAGCAGCAGTTGTCAGAATTGATATTGAGCGCACAATTACTCGTCGCGTCGATCCGACGTTCGATGACCCCTTTTTCCGCAGGTTTTTTGGTGAAGGTTTGCCCCAACAGTTGCCTTCCGAACAACTGCGCGGTCTAGGATCTGGTTTCATTATTGACAAAAGTGGCTTGGTTCTTACCAATGCCCATGTGGTTGATAAGGCGGATAAAGTCACAGTACGCCTCAAAGATGGTCGCAGCTTTGAAGGAAAGGTGCAAGGCGTTGACGAAGTGACAGATTTGGCAGTGGTGAAGATTAACGCTGGTGGCGATTTACCAGCTGCGCCCTTGGGTTCTTCAGGTAATGTACAAGTGGGAGACTGGGCGATCGCTGTCGGGAATCCTTTAGGATTTGATAATACCGTTACCTTGGGAATTGTCAGCACTCTTAGACGTTCCAGCGCCCAAGTAGGTATTCCCGACAAACGCTTGGAATTTATTCAAACCGATGCCGCAATTAACCCTGGTAACTCTGGGGGACCACTGTTGAATGACCAAGGTGAAGTGATTGGGATTAACACCGCGATTCGTGCTGACGCGATGGGAATTGGGTTTGCGATTCCTATCGATAAAGCAAAAGCGATCGCATTGCAACTCGAACGTGGCGGAAAAGTGGCTCACCCTTATTTAGGCGTGCAAATGCTAACTTTAACGCCGGAAATGGCAAGGCAAAATAACACCGATCCCAATTCCTCGATCCAAATACCAGAAGTTAACGGTGTAGTGGTGATGCGAGTTGTACCCAACTCCCCAGCTGCTACTGCGGGTATCCGTCGGGGAGATGTCATTGTTCAGATTGATGGGCAATCAGTCACCACTGCGGATCAATTGCAGAATATTGTGGAAAATAGTCGTCTCGGTCAGGGGTTGCAGCTTGTAGTGCAACGCGGGAATCAGACACAGCAGCTAACAGTACGCACATCTGAGTTGCAAAATGCTTCTTAGATACCTTTGAGTAACCACGTAGGGGCAAAAGCTAGCTTTTGCCCCTACTTGAGAAATGTTACATTGATGCGCTAGTCTTCTTTAGCGTAACTGCACGCTGTGACATCAGGCGATGACAAATCAATCTTCCCCGGAAATTCCTTCTTGCACTTGGAGCCGTCCCATTGGTAAGGGGTGGGACAAACCCTATACTGTCCGTTATGCCAGTAATATTGATGATGGTCCCTGGCACGGTATGCCTTTAGGCGGTTTTGGTGCAGGTTGTATCGGTCGTTCTTCGCGGGGAGATTTCAACCTTTGGCATATTGACGGCGGTGAGCATACTTTCCAAACGATCCCCGCTTGTCAATTTAGTGTGTTTGAGTCAGATGGGACTTGTTCTCAAGCATACGCTTTGTGTACGCAACCGCCTGAGGATAAGAGTCTCGCGGCGTGGAAGTGGTATCCGGCTGGGGGTGAGGATGAGGGGGACGCGATGAATCGCGTCACTACGGGTACATATCACGCGCTATACCCGCGCAGCTGGTTTGTATATGAAAACGTGTTTCAAGCACAGTTAACTTGTGAGCAGTTTTCCCCTGTGTGGGCAAACAATTACCAACAAACTAGCTACCCAGTGGCGGTGTTTCTGTGGACTGCTCACAACCCAAGTGATGCACCTATTACTCTCAGCATCATGCTCACTTGGCAAAATATGGTGGGCTGGTTTACTAATGCCCTCAAATCTCCTGAGGTGCGGGTGCGCGATGATGGCAGTCCGGTTTACGAGTATCAGCCGCGCTTGGGCGAAAGTGAAGGTAATTATAACCAGATAGTTGAAAATAGTCAATATATCGGCTTTGAGTTGAGTAGGGCTGGTGTTAAGGAACCTGTAAAAGAAGGTGAAGGGCAATGGTGCATTGCTACTCAGAAGCATCCCAAAGTTGAATTATTTTACCATAGCCGCTGGAACCCAGTTGGCAAGGGTGAGGATTTATGGCAAAGTTTTGGAATAGATGGTTCTTTGTCCAATTATATTGATGATACATCGGCGACTGAGGGTGAACAGATAGGAGCAGCACTTGCGGTTCGTTTTACTCTTCAACCAGGGGAAACTTTAGAAATCCCCTTTGTTCTCGCTTGGGATTTTCCGGTAACAGAATTTGCATCTGGGATCAACTATTACCGCAGATATACAGATTTTTTTGGGCGTGATGGCTTGAATGCTTGGGCGATCGCTTCCACTGTTTCACAATACCAAAGTTGGCGATCGCAAATTCAAAGTTGGCAACAACCGATTCTCGACCGCGAAGATTTGCCCAATTGGTTTAAAATGGCTTTATTTAATGAGCTTTACAACCTCACTAGCGGTGGTACTCTCTGGAGTGCAGCCTCAGAAGTTGATCCTATCGGTCAGTTCGCGGTGCTAGAGTGCTTAGATTACCGCTGGTATGAAAGCTTAGATGTGCGCTTGTATGGCTCTTTTGCTTTGTTGATGCTGTTTCCGGAATTGGAAAAGTCGGTAATTCGTGCTTTTGCACGAGCAATTCCTAAGAGTGATGATACTCCGCGTGTAATTGGCTATTACTTGACAATCAAGGCAGAAAGTCCAATTGCTGTCCGCAAAGTCGCTGGCGCAACACCTCACGATTTGGGCGCACCGAATGAACACGTCTGGGAGAAAACCAATTATACCAGCTATCAAGACTGCAATTTGTGGAAGGATTTAGGCTGTGACTTTGTGTTGCAGGTATATCGTGACTTTCTCTTTACAGGTGCTGACGATATAGAATTTTTGGCAGACTGCTGGAATGCGATCGTGCAAACTCTTGACTATGTGAAAAGTTTTGACATTGATGGCGATGGTATTCCGGAAAATTCCGGTGCGCCTGACCAAACTTTTGATGATTGGCGGTTGCTGGGTGTAAGTGCTTATTGTGGTGGGTTGTGGTTAGCAGCTTTGGAGGCGGCGATCGCTATTAGTGATATTTTAATTACGAACCGCACAGAGGCAGAGAACACAGAGGAGTTAAGAGAACGAAAATCTGTCTATGAAGCTTGGTTAGAACAATCTCGCCCTATCTACGAGGAAAAACTGTGGAATGGGCAATATTACCGACTTGATAGTGAAAGCGGTTCTGATGTGGTGATGGCGGATCAACTTTGCGGTCAGTTTTATGCTCGTTTGTTGGGTTTGCCTGATATTGTACCAGACGTTGGCACTCTTTCTGCCCTACAAACTGTTTATAATACCTGCTTCCTTAAATTCCATAATGGCAAGTTTGGTGCTGCTAACGGTCTTCGTCTTGACGGTTCACCAGAAAATCCCAAAGCTACTCATCCTCTAGAAGTTTGGACGGGAATAAATTTTGGACTGGCGGCTTTTCTGGCGCAAATGGAAATGAAGGACGAAGCATTTCGCCTGACGCAAGCTGTGGTTCAGCAAATTTATGACAATGGTCTGCAATTCCGCACACCAGAAGCAATTACCGCATCTGGTACTTTTCGCGCCAGTACTTATCTTCGGGCAATGGCAATTTGGGCAATTTACTTAGTTATTATTGAATAATCACTGCTTATCTGCTTGATTACCTTTAAAAACGGCAAAACCCCTAAGTTCTTAGTAGAGAGTTTAGGGGTGGGTTGCTGTATTTATGGGCAATTAGACGAAATGATATTATTAGTCGTCGGGCGATCTAATCTTAAATTTTCAACTTTAACTACCTATAAAAATACTGAGATATTTAACTATCTATGTTTGTAAGTTTACCTTACGGAAAGTCGTCTTAAAAAAAGCGTTGACATATATAGTTACACTTTCCGGTTGTTTAAGGAAGTAATAGAAAATATGAGTAGTGATTAGGTCTTAACTACTTAAAGCCCAATGCTACTTTTTGATAAAATGCAAATATTACTAGATTTAGTTTCTAGTATAACTAATACCACATAATTTATGTTCAAGATGCACAAATTTCTCTAATAAGGATTTTTTTCGTAAAAGCACTGACATATATCACGTTTTTGGGAAATATCTCTAAAATTTTTAGTTCACAACTCCTTTGTAACTAAAAAAATGTGCTTAGAAACACGAATTGATGACATTTTTTCTATTAAACCCTTCGGCAAAGTATGCTCAAACCTATACAGAGTAAGTATAGATGCTTATTTGCTTGTCGGTGGCTTTAATAAATTAGAGTTAAAGCATAAGTAAAATTTTGATAAAGTATGGAAGGTTTATTGGCGACAATAGGTGAAATTTTATAAGAATGCATTAGAGGGCTAGTAACACACTGGTGGAAAAAGTAATTGGGTTTCCCAAAAAAAATGTTTTATTCAAGACTTTCACTGTACGAAAAGCCACTGAAAAATGATAGACAAGCAATTAGTGATTAAAAACACAATGAATTGCGTTTTCCAGAGGCTATTGGAATGAAGCCAAACCGAATGGGTGAAAGAATTGCCTGCTTTTTTGTTTTATAACTGCACGCCACGCCAAAGTTAACAAGCTTACTAAAATATCAAACATTAAACCATGAACCCCTCTTCGTCGTTAAGAGTTCAGGGAGAGCTGAAATATACAAGTAACCAGCAGTCTCCTACTCCAAAAGCGGCTATCCTCGGATTTTTGAGGTTAGTTGCGGGGGATACAAACCTAGCATCCGACTTTAGCCAAGTTTGGGAAATTATGGAGTTTCAACTAGGTGACAATTTGACTAGCTACGGTGTCTATAAAGAAGCTCAAGATACCAGTAATGTGATTTACTTAGTTTGCTCTGGGAGAGTGCGATTGCTGGGTTTTGACGCAACTCTGGGGCGGGAAGTTTCAACACAGTTGCTTGTGGGGGAGCAAGTTTTTGGGGCAGATCATTTATTCTGCAATCAATCTTTACCATATCAAGCGATCGCATCTAGCGCGGGTTTTATTGCTTACATTTCTCTCAATCAGTTGAAGCCGTGGTTCAGTCAAATCCCCAATCTGAAAGATTATTTACAGAAGATAACTTATGAGCGACAAGCCCTGATTTTCTTAAAGACGGGTACAGAGTTGCGCTTCCAAAAAAGCGAAAATCTGCGAAAACTATTACCCTACCTGCGACAAACCAAGATAAATGCTGGCTCATCAATGCTAGAAGCAACTCCACCTGAGCAAGGGCGGTTTTGGCTGGTGAGTGGAAATATCCGCAGTTTATCAGCAGACACTCAGCCGCCAGTTGTGGGACAAAGCTGGGGATATCCGGATGTCACGCTATCAACTTGGATCGCCCAAACTGATCTATTAGTTTACCACCTGCCGATAGAAAAGTGGGAAAAAGCTGAGGCGATCGCTCCTCACTCATTCGCCAACGAGTGGAAGCCAGTTGTAAAGACTGTCAGGGAAAATCAAGAGGACACTTTGATGCAACTCCACTCCCAGGCAAAGACATTTCCCCTCTTGGTGTCTTCTAGCAACCCAGAGTCAGAGACATCTGAAGTTGACTTTCCCCAATTAACTCAAAAGCCTTGGTCAATAGCTTCGTTATGGCGACGAATACCCTTTATTGAACAGCACAGTTCCTCAGATTGTGGTGCGGCTTGTTTGGCGATGGTTAGCCAATACTGGGGTAAACGCTTCAGCCTGAATACTCTGCGTACCATAGCGCGGGTAGACCGGATGGGTGCGTCTCTCAAAGGTTTAGCAGAAGCGGCGGAAACTTTGGGATATGATACGCTACCCGTGCGGGCTTCTTTGAGTAAGCTGGAGTTGCAAACTAACCCTTGGATCGCCCACTGGCAAAATCACTACGTAGTTGTTTGGCAAGTTAAAGGCGATCGCGTTGTGATTTGTGATCCAGCTATCGGTAAGCGATCGCTTTCGCGCCAAGAATTTGCAGCTAACTGGACAGAATATGCCTTGCTTTTACATCCCACGGAACGCTTCCACGCCATCGAAAGCGAAAAAATTTCCTTGGGGCGCTATTTGCAGGTATTTTGGGATTACCGTGACCTTCTCGGTAAAATCATTCTCGCCTCAGTACTGCTGCAAGTTTTTGGGCTGGGAACTCCCTTACTTACTCAGTTGTTTATCGACTCAGTGATGACGCCCAAAAGCAGCGTCAATCTAAATGTATTCCTCGGCGGCTTTCTTTTCTTTGGTATTTGGCGGATAGCGATCGCCGCAGTGCGCCAACACCTGCTGGACTATTTTGCTAACCAAATCGACTTGACCTTAATCGGCAGTTTTATTCGCCACGCGCTGGAATTGCCAATGCAGTTTTTTGCATCGCGCCAAGTCGAAGACATAATCAGCCTTGTTCAGGAAAACCGTAAAATCCAACAGTTTCTCACCCGTCAAGCTGTGAGTGCCATTATAAACGCGCTGTTTGCTTTTGTCTATATCGGACTGATGGCTTATTACAACTTGCCCCTGACATTACTGGTGCTTTTTTTGATTTTCCCCATCGTGATTTTGACTTTGGGGGCAAGTCCATTCCTCAACACAGTGTCGCGGGAAATCGTTAACGAATCGGCGGCGCAAAACTCCTCAATGGTAGAGATGATAAGCAGCGTTGCTACCGTAAAAACCGCAGCAGCTGAGCGCTCAATGAGTTGGCGTTGGCAAGAGGGCTTCCTGAGTACGCTGAAGGTGCGGTTTCAAGGGCAGAAGCTGGCTAATAACTTGCAACTAGTTAGCAATTTGGTTAATCACCTTGGTACTACGGCGGTGTTGTGGTATGGAGCGACTTTGGTAATTGCTGGACAAATGTCGATTGGTGAGTTTGTCGCTTTTAATATGCTCACCGGCAACGTCATCAACCCAGTTTTGGCATTGATAAAGGTGTGGGATGAGTTACAAGAGGTACTAATTTCTATAGAACGGCTGAATGATGTTTTTGCCTCACAGCCAGAAGAAAATCCCCAAAAACCGTTACTGGTGCTGCCTGCGATTCACGGTGAGGTGCATTTTCAGAATGTATCGTTTTGTTACAACGAAGATGAAGGCAACATTCTGCAAAATGTTTCCTTTACGGTGAAACCCGGACAGACGATTGGCATTGTTGGTGCTAGCGGTTCTGGGAAAAGCACTTTAGTTAATTTGCTAGCTGGTTTATATCCTGCCAACAGCGGACGAATTTTGATTGATGGGCATGATATTGCTGATGTTTCTCTCCAGTCGTTGCGAAGTCAATTGGGCGTTGTGCCGCAAGAGTGTTTCTTGTTTTCGGGAACGATTTTAGAAAACATCACGCTCTTTGACTCGCAGTTTACCCTTGAGCAGGCGATCGCTGCTGCCAAGCAAGCTGAAGCACATACCTTCATTGAAGCGCTGCATGACGGCTACAACACCCAATTGAAAGGCGGTTTGATGCTTTCCGGTGGACAGCGCCAAAGAATTGCGATCGCTCGCGCACTTGTTAGGAACCCACGAATATTGATTTTAGATGAAGCCACTAGCTCCCTAGATGCCGAGTCAGAACGTCTGTTTCAACAAAATTTAGCCCGGTTCACTCGCACCACCTTTGTCATCGCCCACAGTCTGAATGCCGTTCGCAATGCTGACTGCATCCTCGTCCTAGACCGAGGTATCCTTGTTGAGCAAGGCACTCATCCGGAACTAATGGCAATTGGCGGTCTTTATTACCACTTAGCTCAGCAGCAATTGCATCTGTAATCACACCGTTATCAGTCTGTCGTATTTTCCAGCAACTGCAAATATTTTGGGAATAAATTTAGCACATCCTGTACTACTCAACTGACTATAAGTTACTGACTAACATAACGATGCATTGGCTCAATCTGCTGCGTCTTCTTTTGCCAAAACACTCGTTATGGCTGTTTCATAGTATTTACAATTTGCTAGTTTCAGAGGTTAAACAATTATATCATGATTCACTGACCTTAACAACTTAGTATCTATGACAATTTGCTGATTTTAATCCAAAGCTTACAACCTGTTTACTCTACGCTTGCCAGAATATTATAATCGTCAAACCCATTACCCTTAAGCACTTAAACCCAAAATAGCAAGACGAATAATATGAAATCGTCTGACAAAAATAATTGATAATAATGGTTAATATTGATTATCGAAATAGTATTTATCCGGTTATCTTTCCGGATTATTAAGAATTTTATTTAATAGCAAATTTTCCTAGGAAGGCGACGAAGATAAAAGTTTCAAACAAACAGTAGATGAGGGGCGTAACCCCTCATTGATTAATAAAAAGGGACAAAATAGAAAGTTGCACAACACTTAAGTAAATATCGAAACATCTTCAGTAAATTTGATTTATAAAAATGCCGAAATGGCAGATGACATAGAGACAAAAAAATAGTATAAATATTAATATTGTTCTCAACGAGCAAGGATGAGTATTTTATCTTTGCTAGACTAAAAGCTATGGGTTTTTTCACAAAAAATCTTCATAGCTTTGTAGTTTAAAGTACATTTGGGTCACCAGGGAAAAAAAATTACATTAGGATTTGGCGGAATTTAAAGAGGACAAAACTGCATCTACCAAGAGCCAGACGGAGACTTTTTTCTGCCAGTTATCTGTCATGACAAAAGGTAAATTTTTGCCTTTCATTTACTGCCAAGCAAGAGCTAAAGATGAGATGTCTAAGTAGCGAGAAGTCCAATATAAAGGCTTACTCTCAGCCTCCACTCCAAAGGAGCAACACTTACGGCGGAAAAAATCTAAAGCCTTCCGGCTAAGCAGCAAATAGGCTTGATTACAAACAGTCGAGTTTCCGATCAAAAATCAGCTCATGGAAAGAATCATCAGGTTAAATGCAGTCGAAACCTCAAATCAACCAAGCAGTTCAAGGATTAACCTTTCTGGTTTTTATCCCTCTCAGGATCTAGCTGCTAAGATGGCATCAAACTACGTCCGTACTGTCGCTGCGGAAACGACGGTACGAGAAACACCCACAAAAATCAATACCGCCGCAGCTACAACACTGCTTGCAGCAATCTTACTGACGGTATGTTTCTTGCAGCCGTCCTCAGCCTTTCCCTATTTAGTTCTGTTAAGCAGCGCAGCTTTTTTTAACAATTTTGTAGTTTGGGCGTGGAAAGTAAACATTGAAGAAGTTTGTTACGCCAGAAGAAAATATTTACAATACTCGCAGGATTTAGGCAAAGTAGTTAAAATTGCCGTCACAGTAGGTCAACAGGCGCAAGCGCGTCAGGTGGTAGCGGCAGAGGAACAAACAGCCGCAATTACCACTAGCGAATGGGAAAACACCCCAAAGGCGCTTGAGCGCCTGTTAGCAGCCAGGGAAGCTGTGGTTAACGCGTCTACGGGAATTCACCTTCCGTACGTCTACGGAGGAGCGGCGCTTGCGGAAATAGCTTTTCTGGATGCAACGCTAGTTTTATTGGTTACACTGCTTCACCGACCAGCAGATTTTCTTAACAAACGAATACCACTGCAAATCCAACTCAATATTGACGGCGATCGCGAATCCGTAATTATTCCTCTTCAAGTCATATTTATAGCTTTGGGTAGTAATTACGATGAGAAATTGAGTTTAGTTTGTAGGTTTGATGTGGCGCTAGCTCGTAATTATCGTAAGCGATCGCAAGCATTCAATCAAATTAAAAGTATTCGTCAACAACCACTGCAAAAATCATCCACCACCAAACTATCGCCCCCCTGAGCTAATCAAGTAGCTGCTTGATTAGGCGACCATTGATAAATTTCCATTTAGTCACTCTCAAATCAAAGCCACAGATAGACTGGATTACTTCATCCAAGACAACTAAAACTATGAATCAAGATATTCCTGGCATTAGTAGCAATTTAGATAAGACAATTAATCCTGAACAATTTGACCAAGTAGTTGAAGCCATTCTTGCCGGAAAGTATTCCTGGGCTTGTGTTTTGATGCTACGTTTCGCTGGCTACAATCCTCTACATTACATTCCCTACCGCACCTACAACCGATTGCTCAAAGAAAACTCCCAGCAGTTAAGGTCAAACCAACACCCAACTGAAAATCTAAAAATTGTGAAACAATCTTCTGAAAAAAGGTCTGAAGGTAATGTTTCTCCAAGCTGCTTAAGCAAAATTAAAGACCTACCTTATCTGGAAGTAGTTGGCACGTCAAAAACCGAAATCCGTGGTGGTAGTCGGGAGCAGTGGTTAGCAACACAAATTCGCGAATATCAATCAATGAAATCTGAATTAAGTCCAGACGCTCAAAACTTTTCCTTAAAATTATGTAATTTCAATTAACAAGGTGTCATACCCGCTTCGGCGCTCAGCCCCCACTTTCAAGTGGGGGAGGAACGCCGGAAAAGCCGCTGTCATTGGTCAATGTAAGATTAAGCGCCGCAAGCGATCGCGCCAAAAAGCGACAGGTTTTCCCAAGAAAGAAAAAGTTAGAGAATTAGTTCGAGAGAGTTTTAGGCTTTTTGCCAAATTTAATCATGTGCGTTCTTAGATGCGCGACAGCTTACCAATCTTAGTAACGTGATTAAACGATAGTAAAATAACTTAGATAATTAGCTCGTTCAGGATTAACTTGCTAATCAAATTAATTTACATCCCATTTATTTTTTTGATAAGTCACTTTATATTTGCTCTAAACAAAGTTGCCATTTTGGCAACTTTTTAACATAAAAATATTTTAAATTATAGATAACAATCACAACTAATGTGATTGATGAGTAACTTCATTTTCTTAGAGATAATCAATGATTATTTCTGACGATGAAACACATGAAACTGATTGCTAAAGTAGTCAGTTTCTCATGAAGTACATAACTCCTACACCAAGACAGACGGTTTAACTGTTGCTACTGGTGGTTCTTTTTCCCAGAAAGTTGAGCTAGCCAGAAGTTGGATCTGTGGCTTCTCCCAATCTAAACTTCCGACTGCTTCCACGTTCGCCTACTACGCACGTTCGGAGCAATGCTTACAAAACTTCCTTTACTGCGGTTGGTGTTGCTTTAGTCCAAAATGCTCTTTCTTAGCACCAACTAAAAAGTGGAAATTGAAAAAGTGACAGTAAAACTGTTGTTGTGGCTGGTGGAACTTTATAGCTCTTACGCTTCTATAAGCGCCTATCGTAATCCTAGTCCTCCAACACAGGATTACCTCTGCTTTATAAACTGGTGATTTATACAGCAGCCACTGGAAGTTCACAAACTTGAAGAACTTCCAGTTTTTTTATGAGCAGTTACTCTTTCCTGCTGACCTTTTTTGAATTCAAAATTAAAAATTAAAAATTAAAAATGAAGAAATAAGAAAAATAATTTTTAATTAGTTAATTCTGGGTACTTGCGCTCCCCTAAATAAAATTTAGTGGTCTTCAGTTAGTGGCTCTTTCAAGCCCCCACAAGAGTGTCTTTTTTTTGAATGAGCGTTCTTAGCGTTCTTAGCGAATTCCCCGAAGGGGTTGACTCTGCTTCCTAATTTATGGGGAAATGAAACGACTTTCACGAACCGAACCTACGGTTACGCCGCTTTTACACAATCTACACAAAGAGCGATCGCTTTTCAGAACGCTCACTTACTCACACATTGCCCAGCTTTATTGAGAACCGCTATATTTAATTTTATCCGGCAAGACCGATGCAAGAGAAGTCCGACATAAAAACTTTTTTTGCTCGGAACTTCGCAGGCGATGGGAGAAAGAATTAGTTCCAGACAGTTTTAGGCTTTTTCCCCAATTTAATAATGTGCATTCTC
The DNA here is from genome assembly GCA_964245695.1 of uncultured bacterium. Lineage (GTDB taxonomy): Bacteria > Cyanobacteriota > Cyanobacteriia > Cyanobacteriales > Nostocaceae > Hassallia. Next base: position 13,247 of record CAXTNZ010000205.1, read on the forward strand.
AGATGCGCGACAGGTTAATATCTAGGCTGTAAACCGACATCTGGAAAGAGACATAATGCGAAAGCTGGGCGTTTACGTGTGCAGGTTTTTCCAAACCATTGAGAATGAGCATTTTACATAAATATGCTTACATTTGTTGTATAAAATATATAAATTTTAAAGATTTAAGTTAGGAACTACTGTAGGCGGAAAAATCAGTGGTTTCTACAACTTATATTTATTTAAAGTTACATGC
>CAXTNZ010000206.1:0-13316 GCA_964245695.1 uncultured bacterium
GTCTCCTTGTCCTCCTTATCTCCTTGTCCTCCTTATCTCCTCTATATCACTGGTTATGGAGTTGGAAGAAGACTCCGCCTTTGAGCAATCCTGTATCGTTACCGTAACTACTAACTATGAGCGATCGCACTTTGTTGAGAAACGGTTTACCGACTACTTCCACAAGCTTGAGAATCGGTATTTGACGTTCTACAATATCCTGGCTCTTTGTCCAATCCAGATATAGATAGCCTTGATTCGGTTGGGGAATGGCGGCGATACTATCTTGGAAATCGCGATTGTTAACTAAGGAATTGTCCTTGGCTGTGAGGACTTCATTCATCGTGTCAATCGAGGAAGTAAAAATTTCGTAATTTCCTACGGTTGTATGCACCCCCTGCACTTTTGCTTTGAGGTTAATCGATTCAGAACTGGTATCGGCATTATTAGTAACGGTTGTTAACTTTGTCCAAGCGGAGATGTTTTGATTGTCTAGGGTGAAAGAGCTAACGTTCAGTCCTTGGGAGGAGGCGATCGCATCCAAACGGGAAATTGCTTCGGGGACACCCTCAGATTTTTCCACAACAAAAACCCAGTCCGGAGTGGTTTGCTCTTGGTGAGGTAACAATGCTACAGCGTATTCGCCTTGCACCCAACTGAAAATATCCTTTTGTAAATCAATACCCCAGCCTTTTTGCACATCCGCCAAGGGTTGCACCAAGCTAGAAGTTACATCTTCTTCCGAGCCAGATATCGCCACTGTCACTTGTTTCCAGAGTTGGGCTAAATCGCTGTTACCCAAATTGCTCAAATTAACGCCGGAGATTGCCAAACCTGCTGGCGCTGGAATATACTGCAATGCCCCGACAGGTTGAGAAAGTTGGGAAGACGAAGGCGATGTTGCCGATGACGCCAGTAAGCTGGTTTCTGCGAGCAGTCCTTTGGGGTTCAACGCCAAGGAAACAATTTGGCTGTCATAAGTTGCTTCTGACAGTTTTAAGTTTTGCCATTCGGCTACGGTGGGGAGATTGAGAAAAGCCGCCGCCAAAGCTCCTTGAGGCAGTTGTTTAATAGCTTTTTGGTATTGGGGGGAATTAGTCAAATTAAGATCGGGTGCTTGGACGTTATTAATCGCATCTCGCAGCACTTTTGGATCGTTGGCGAATAAAACAAAATCGCCTACAGATGCACTGGCAAGCAAACCCTTTTCCGATGGCGAATTGTCAGCAATCAGCTTCACGCCTTTGTATTCTTCAACAAATAAGCTTTCCCCAGCTAACACTCGCTTGGAAAATAACAAGTCTACAAACTCGCGGCTATTCTCCGGTTTATTGGTTGCTAGTGCCATTAGATACCCTGTTTGCCGACCGTTTGCGGGGTCGCGATCAATGTCTAAGCTGGTGACAGCGAGTGTAATTTCGTTCCCCAACCAGGGTTGAATATCTTGTCGGTAATCGATGCCAGTGTTAGCTAATAAACTTGTTTTCAGCTGGGATAGTTCGCGATCGCTTTCTAACGCTTGCAAGCGGTCTGGATTCACCAGCATTGACACCATAGCTGGTGCGCCTTTAGACACGAATATTGCAGCACCTGGCTCTGAAGCCGTCCCCCCAGCACTAATGAGGTTAACCGGACTTTTGGCGAAGAACCAGTAAAAGCCTGCGATAACAATCAGTAGCAGCACAATCACACCAGCTGCTAAAAAACCAAAGAATGAGTTTTGCCTCATAATTTTCTTTCACAGACCGCGCAAGCGGCTTTTACACACAACAATGTGAAACCACCTTCTCAAGCAGAAAACGCGGTATTGATACTTAGTTTATTACCGAAACCTCAGCAGAAATCTATTTAAAATCAGGTTTATTCTTCAAGGGGACTGGGTTAAATTCAAATGAGGATTGAACCACTTGCGCTCTATAGCGGAAATTTTCTGCCAACATAAATAATATTAGGATTCTTTACAAACACCTCATAACCGGGAAGTATGAATACTCAACGTATCAACCAAATTAGTGTAGAGGAACTGGCACAACGTCTAACTTCAGGCGATCCAGATATTCAGTTAGTGGATGTGCGCGAACCACAAGAAGTCGAGCTCGCTAGCATTGAGGGCTTTGTCAACCTACCTCTGAGTCAATTTGCCGAGTGGGGTAATCAAATTCCCAGCCGCTTTGACCCCCATGCAGAAACTCTTGTGCTATGTCACCACGGCATCCGTTCTGGTCAGATGTGTCAGTGGTTAATTGCTCAAGGTTTTACAAATGTTAAAAATATTTCGGGTGGCATTGATGCCTACTCCACGTTGGTTAACCCTTCGATTCCTCAGTATTAAAGGGACTTGGGACTCTTGAGTGGGTACTGGGAAGACACAATCGGAGACTTTTCCCAATTCCTAATCCTTAATACTTAATAGCCAATTTCTTACTTGTCAGCTAGGACTTACTATTCCAGTTGACTTTTGCTATTGTTAATACAACACTAAATAACTTTATGGTTTTGCAGGTAAGGCTTGGCAATGCTTGCATAAAATACGTTTTGACTGACTTTTTTAATCATCAACTACGTGTATAGTTTTATATTGCCAGTAACTAAAAATCTAAATTTAATAAAACACACATGTAAAAATACTTATAAAAATTCTTTACCAGAAGCTTTTCAAGCAACAGTCAGGTAGAGTGAAATTTCACTATCACAAGAATCAAAGCTGGAAGTTTAGTTTTACTAATTACAATAGAAGTAAATAATTTGCTATTTTAATTAAACTAATATTATTTATTAATTTTTTTTCAGTTAGAACCAGAAATTTTTTCCAACTCTAATTAAAATTCGGCTTAAGTCAAACATTCCCTATGCAAGTCAAGCTGACCAATCGACAACAGCATATACTTTGGGCAACGGTACGCCACTATATCGCTACCGCAGAGCCTGTGGGTTCCAAAGCTTTAGTTGAAGAATACGACCTAGGTGTTAGTTCAGCCACAATTCGCAATGTGATGGGTTTTTTAGAAAAAGGTGGGTTACTTTACCAACCCCACACATCTGCTGGACGCGTCCCTTCTGACTCTGGCTATCGCATTTATGTAGACCAGCTGATTACACATAAAGAAAATTTATCACGAGAGGTAGAAGCGGTACTGCAAAAACGCCTCAAGCGGGAAGATTGGAGTTTAGAGGCGCTATTGCATGGAGCGGCGCAAATATTGGCAACCTTGAGTGGTTGCATTAGCTTAATTACCATGCCGCAAACCGAAAGAGCGATGTTGCGACATTTGCAAATGGTGCAAATTGAAGCGGGACGGGTAATGCTGATTGTGGTAACGGATGGTTATGAGACGCATTCGACATTGATGGATTTGCTACCAGCATCAGAAGAAACACAACCCGATCCAGAAGTAATTGATCGCGAGTTGCAGATTGTTTCTAACTTTTTGAATAGCCACTTGCGGGGGCGGAGTTTGTTGGAATTAGCGACTCTCGACTGGAGTGAATTAGATCAAGAGTTCCAACGCTATGGGGAATTCTTGAAAAACTCAGTAGCGGAATTAGCCCGCCGCACTGTCACACCATCTGCTACACAAATTATGATTCGCGGCGTAGCAGAAGTTATGCGCCAACCAGAATTTTCTCAATTACAGCAAGTGCAAACGATTATCCAACTGCTGGAGGAAGAACAAGACCAATTGTGGCGGTTAATATTTGATGAGCCAGAAGCAGACGAAACGGGTAAGCCACGGGTAATGGTTCGGATTGGCTCAGAAAACCCGCTGGAACCGATACGCACCTGCACCTTAATTTCTTCCACTTATCGCCGAGGGTCAATACCAGTAGGAAGCGTGGGAGTTTTGGGACCAACGCGTCTAGACTATGAAAGTGCGATCGCAGTCGTCGCTGCTGCTGCTGATTACCTATCGGAAGCTTTCAAATAACTAACTTAAAACATGGTCAGAAAAATTGCCTTTGGACTGCTGTGGCTGGGATTTGTTACCTATGCTTTTGTCTTTGCCCCTCCCGACCAACCGGATACATTTGAGTTAATTAAAAACCTTTCTACCGGACAGTGGCAAGGCATTAACCCCTTAGTAGTAGCACTATTTAACATTATGGGGGTTTTCCCCATAATCTACAGCGCAGTATTATTTATTGATGGCAGAGGGCAAAAAATACCTGCTTGGTTGTTTGCTATACCCTCTTTCGCAGTTGGGGTGTTTGCTCTTTTGCCTTATTTAGCGTTACGGGAACCAAATAAACAGTTTCCTGGCAAAAAAGACTTTTTCATTAAACTGCTAGATTCCCGTTTGACAGGTATTGCCCTAACTTTAGGCACGATTATTTTAGTTGGTTATGGCTTACAGGGAGGAGACTGGGGAAATTTTGTGCAACAGTGGCAAACTAGCCGCTTCATTCATGTGATGAGTTTAGATTTCTGCCTACTTTCCCTATTATTTCCGGCATTGCTAGGAGATGATATGGCGCGTCGCCATCTGAAAAATCCCCAAGTTTTTTGGTTAGTAAGCTTAATACCGCTATTTGGTCCCTTGATATATTTGTCTGTGCGTCCACCTCTACCAGAAGCCGATGCTGAGGCAGTATCTATTAAACAACAACCCACAGTAAATTAATATGGGTTGTAGTAAGCACTGAAGTGCTTAAATAAGCGTTTCAACGCTTACTACGAAATATCTACTTTACCTGATGAATAGAAAAATTACTTTGTGGTTATTATGGGCGGGATTCATAGCCTATATTTTACTGCTGTCTCCGCCGCTGCATCTAGATGAAACATTGAGGCTACTGAAAAACATATTTACTCTTAATTGGACAGAGATAAATCCAATTATTCTGTCCTTATTTGCCCTTGTGGGCATCTGGTTATTAATTTATAGCGGGTTGTTGTTCATTGATGGTAGGATGCAATCGATTCCTTTCTATCCTTTTGCTTTAGCTTCAGTTGCCTCAGGTGTAATTGGTCTAATTCCGTATTTGGCTTTGCGTGAGGCGAATCAAGAGTTTTCCGGGCAGAAAGATGCTTTTTTGAAGCTGCTAGATTCTCGCTTTTTTGGAATTGTTTTGAGTTTAACCACAATTGGCTTGTTTGCCTATGGTTTTGGCTTCGGTGATTGGGGGGATTTTGTCCAGCAGTTTCAAAGCGATCGCTTTATTCATGGCATGAGTTTGGCATTTTGCCTTTTTTGCCTTATATTCCCAACTGTCCTTGGTGATGATATGGCGCGTCGAAGCTGGAATAATCCCCAAGTTTTTTGGACGGTGGCGCTTGTTCCGCTAGTCGGTCCACTTGCTTATCTTTGCCTCCGTCCGTCGTTACCAGAAACTACGAGGTGAGAATTAGTGATGAGATTAAAAGTTGCAAGTTTTAAATTCCTAACTTTTTTATGATTTACCAGAAATTTCTGCTGTCCGCATTTTATAAATTTCTGGTAGCTGCCACCAAGAAACATGAGGATATTCATGATGTTCCTCGTGATAGCCAAAATGATAGCAGGTGACAAATGACCACCAAATGGGACGGGAGATAGTTTGGGCGCGATGGGGTTCACTATAACCCCCAACTGGCTCTGTGTGAGGTAGAAAAGTGCCAAAATAAAATAACTGTAATGAACTTACAAGCGAGGGTATAACCCAAAAGTAAGTTAAATTATCCTTGGGTATATGAAGCGTGGAATGAACAACATTATAGATAATCATCAAAGCGATGATTTGAGTCCAACTCCAGTAACCCTTCATAAAATGAAAATACCAGGCAAAGAAATTTTTATGTTCACCGTCGTGAAAGTCTGGGTCTAATTCACTAGCTGGGTCGTGATGGTGCAACCAATGTTTTTTTAATAATTTTTGATATGGTAAAAGACCGTAAAGAGAAAGGCACAATGTCCCGATAAGATGGTTAATTTTAGTGCTTTTGGGAAACACTACCCCATGCATGGCATCATGTGCGGTAATAAATAAACCAGTATATAGAAATGTTTGCCAAAGCATGATAGGCAATAACATTAAAAAGTTACACTTGGTAATGTCCAGTGAAAGTAATAAAATTAAGCTAATTGCCCATAATCCAATCATGGCAATCGCAATGAAGACTCCACTAGTAGATTCACTGGTTAATTTTATTGGACGACTGGGTGGTTGTTCTAATGAGATCACACTCTTTCTCCACGTAGCAGGTGAAAAGTCAACAAAATATAGTCATGGCGAATAGCACTAACCACAAGGTTTGAAAACCCTGGTAGGGTCAGTGTTGTGCTTTGAACATCGCCAAATAACTAAATATTTAGAAATGTTACGTTAAGCTAACTATTATTACATATATTGCTATACCAAATACACTTTTTGGTATAGAGTAGGCTGACATGGCTGAGGACACTAGGGAGGACTGCTTGAGTCTCCTCCGAGTGTCCAGCATTGTGTAGTAAGCTGATCACGCTTGATTGACACAAGCAGCCAGAACATCGTTAGCGGGCATAGGAAACGAGGTGTAATACGTCGCGTACCACGCTGAAGCCGTTGAGATCCCAAAGTAAGTAAGCGAGAAAACCGATCATCGCAAAGCGTCCGTTCCAAAGTTCTGCTTGGGGAGTAGAGCCAAACTTAAAGGCATTGCGATCGCTTCCATTGTAAGCGGTTTCAGTTGCATCAGTTGGATAAGGTCCCACGGGATTGCGATTGCTGCCAGTCTTACCGATTTTAGTTGCATCAGTACGTGTAGGTTCCATTGTTAAGTTTCCTAAATAATGTATTTACAATTTAATCTTATTCAGCTACAGGCTTAACGCTATCTATCCGTGGTTCCAAAGTATTAGCAAGTCCAAAGGATGAGATTTTGGGAATTTTTAGGGAAAAACTTGTATCGCCAGTTAATCAGTGCCGCGATTAACCTATCAAATGAAGGATTTTTCTTTAAAGGCTAGTAGTAATGGCGTATACAAAGAAAATTCAAGATAAAAGCTGGTGACAATAGTGTGAAATGAAAACAGCAATATAGCTCCAAATTGCCATTAAAAATCTAACGTTAGTCAGAAGGATTCTTGAATACTGTTGAACAAACTATAAAAAGTAAATAGCGTTTTTATTAAAAGTATGGCTTCTACGGTACTTATTACAGGTGCTTCGCAAGGTATTGGTAAAGCAACAGCTCTTTTGTTTGCTCGCAAAGGATATAACCTTGTACTGACAGCGCGTCAGACTGACCGCTTGGAAGCAGCAGCACAGGAAGTGCAAAGCCTTGGTCATCCAGCACCACTGACTGTTTCTTGCGATGTTACAGATGCATCCCAGGTAAACGCACTGGTAGCAAAGGCGTTGGCTCATTATGGCAATATAGACGTGCTGGTGAACAATGCGGGTATCTTCGCCGAAGGACCAGTGGAGGAGTTCTCTCTCAGCGATTGGCATCAGGTTTTAGACCTTAATTTATGGGGGTACATCCACACAATTAATGCACTTTTGCCTCATTTCCTAGAACGGAGAAGTGGAACCATTGTTAATCTGAGTTCCATCGGTGGTAAAGTACCTACTCCTTACTTAGTCCCTTACTGCACCAGCAAGTTTGCCGTCACAGGTTTGACAGAAGCACTACAGGCAGAATTAAAGCCCAAAGGTATTCACGTTTGTGGGATTTACCCAAACTTGATCAAGAGTAGTTTGATGGAACGGGCAATTTTTCGGGGTAAGGATGAGCAGGACGCTCTTAACCGTCGCGAACAGCTCAACACTATAGTGAAAGCTCCTGTAGTGGAGAAGCCTGAGGATGTGGCAAATTCTATCTGGGATGGAGTCAAAAATCAACGGTCTGAGGTAGTAGTTGGTTCTGCGAATTTTTCACAAGGGGTTTATAGGTTGTTTCCAGGTTTACTCCAGTGGGCTTCTCGACAAGCTTTGAAAAATAAGGATAAGTAAGCTGTGGCGTTTTTCAGTTGCATATTGCTTGCACTGCTAATCACTAATAAGATAAAACACAAATAGCGATGAGTAAGCGATCGCCAAAATATATAATTTAGTGTTGAGCAATTAATTCCCGCGCAGCACTTTTTCTTTGACTATAGTTTGACCATTTTGAGAAACTCTTAATACCTTTCAGGTGATGTTAAGTGCGTTCTGTTAACTTGACTCGCACTCTCGTTTAGTCACATGATGGCGGTAGCGAAACATTGCTTCTAGTTGTGCTTGCACTAGCCAACCGCTGAAAAATTCCACAGGTTCGCCACCAGCTATTGAGAAGGCGATCGCATCAGTCAACCTAGTTTTACCATTTTCCGGTTCAAATTGATGTCGATGCACCCAAGACTCAAAAGGACCGGATATTTGTTCGTCTGTAAACAGGCGATTTTCTTCATATTCAGTGTGCCGTGCTAACCAAGTCAAGGGTAATAGTCCCAAAAAAAGACGAAATTCCGTGATAGCACCTACGTTAAGTCCCCCCTCGCGGCGGATGACTTCGACTGGTTGCCAAGGTGGGGTAAGCAGTTGTAAAATATCACGTCTTTCGTGAAATTTCCAAACAACTTCTACGGGTGCATTAATTAAGGAGGAATATTTAAAGTGAAGCATTGAAAGAAAAACCTAAAATTTAGCCTTCGTATTCGCTATCGATTTCAATATCCAAGGTGTCTTCATCAATCCGCAGATAGAGAATATTTGGACGACAGCAAACTTGACAATCTTCTACATAAGATTGCTGTCCACCTGCACTCAAGTCTACAAAGGTTACGTTTGGTTCGCCGCAATAAGCGCAGTAAAACTCAGATGTTGTTTGCATTTGAAGACAATTAAATAAACGAACCGCCAAGACGCGCTCGTACGCCAAGGAAAGAGATATCTCTGTGTCCCTCTGCGTTTTACCTCTGTGCTCCTCTGCGTTTAAAAATTATCATCTTAACGGCTGTAGTTCCTTTTGGGATGAGTTAAATTTACTCGTGGCATCAGCCAGGTGCTTCAACAGTGTAGACTGTGGTAGGGGTCCTTGCAAGTGATTCCAGGGTAAGACTTGTTCTGTTGACCAGTCGCTGTGGACGTAAAAATCTAAGTCGGGAATTTGTCCTTTAAGTTGTTTAAAAGCACGTTTGTAGCTACCCAAGGAGTCGCCAAAGTTGCGAGTAAGTTCCAGAAGTTGGGAAAGTCGGCGATCGCCTCTCGATAATAAAGCTTGAATTATTGACCAGTTGTAACTTTCCGGGCGAAAATCTATTCCCTGCGGCTTTAGCTGTTTTTGTAAAAACTGCAACCGCTTCTCGGCTTGACGATTCACCCCAAACCACTGGAATGGCGTGTGTGCTTTGGGTACAAATGTGCTGCATCCCAGTGTTAACCGCAGTCCAGGTACAGCTTTTTTAATACCGCGCATCATCGCCACAGTTTGATCTAAATCTTCGGCTTCTTCACCAGGAATTCCCGCCATTCCGTAGAGTTTCAAACTAGACAAGCCACCAGCTTTGGCGTTCACCGCTGCTTGGATGATTTCATCGTTATGTAGCTTTTTGTTAATGATTTGGCGTAATTTTTCCGAACCACTTTCTATAGCAATCGTAAGCGATCGCGTGTCTCGTTTCGCCAAAGTTTCTGCCAATTGCACAGTTACTGTATTGGTTCGCACCGAGGCAATACTCAGGCGTACATCGTCATACTTTGGCTGACTAATATAATTCAGCAACGTTTCAAATCCTGGATGCTGAGTTACTGAAGCTCCCAATAATCCTAGCCGATTTGTAACTGCTAAACCTCTTTCAATTGCCGGAATTAAAGATTCTTCAACACTCGCAGTTCTAAAAGGCAATGTGAGATAACTTGCTAAACAGAAGCGGCACATTTCTGGGCAACTTCTCACGACTTCCACCATGTAAATATTTTCCCATGCCGCTTTTTCGGTGACGACAGTTGATGCTGATAAAGTATTTCCCCGGTAAGTTTGCTTTTGCACTACCGCCGGAATTTCCTCATAAATCGGTTGAATCGACTTTACCGCACCATCGGCTGAGTGATATTCCACCTCATACAAACTAGGAACATAAATTCCCGGTACTTGTGCAAGTGCTTTTAATTGGATTTGTCTAGAGGCGTTTCTCACTTCTTTGTAAGCTTCAATAAAATTCCCCAGCAAATCTTCGCCATCCCCCAGCAAAATGACATCAAAGAAATCTGCGAAAGGTTCAGGGTTGGCAGTGAGAACGGGACCCCCACCAAAAACTATGGGATGATGGGTATCACGGGCAACTGCTTTAATAGGAATTTCCAAAGATTCCAGCAGATTCAAAATATTCACATAATCCAGTTCCCACGACATAGAAAAGCCGATAATTTCCGGTTTTCTCGGAAGTTGTTCGTGAGTATCGGTGAACAGGCGACTCACCTGCACATCATCACGCATTGCCAAAGTAGCCCACACTACCTGATAACCAAGGCTAGTGATTCCCACAGTATATTCATTAGGGAAGGCAAAAATGATGGGGATAGCGTCGGTGTCAGGGGTGGCGGGGGTAAATAAAAGCCGTTCAGCGGCAAATACAGATGATGTCACAGGTTTTTTTAGGAAGTGTTTGTAAATGTAAAAAATCTGGCGAATAGAATTCGCGTCTACACAGATAAAACCCACCTTCGTGGGTTGAAAATTCCTGAAGTCCGCGTAGACGGACTTTGTTTGTATAGCCCCAGGCTTCTAGCCTGAGGGGCGCTTCATCTATATTTAATTTTAAGCCATAGAATTATGAGGTTAAAAAACAATGTCACTCCGTTAGCGAGAATAATTGGCAACGCTTGTAGAGAGATTCCGTAGATTAACCAGAAAAAAACCCCGATATTGAAAGTAATTAACATCACAAATGAAACATCTTTGGCTGATTTGCTTTGCCATGTTTTCATCATTTGCGGAAGGAATGACAAGGTGGTTAATGTAGCGGCGATTAATCCTAAAATTGTAATAAAGTCCATTAGATGCTACCCTTTCAAAGACTAACTAATCATAGTTATAACCACAGATAAACACCGATGAATTATCTGTGTTTATCTATATGCATCTGTGCTTTTATTTTCATGGATATTGACTTTGGCTCATTAATCTATTAGGTCAATATTTTTTCATTTATTAAGAATTCATCAAGGCTATCAATCAGTGCGTTAGCTTTTTCAAGTATATCTTGTTTGTTTTCTATTGCTGCCAGAGAAATTATTAAACTATTAATATTTTTTTCCAGATTTTTCGGCAATTTATCACCGAATTTATTAGCAAATTGCACTAAACGCTTTTCCCCTGGGTGAGGCAAATAGTTAACAGCAAAAATAATATCAAAGTAACTTGCTATCAAAGCAGTAATTCGGTGATTGATGCTAACAAAATCATTACGTCTGGTTGCTGATTCTATCTGGTGAGTGTAAGCAGAAATATTATTTCGTAAAATCGGGTAGTTTTTAGCAATTATCGCTTGCCTTAATGCTTCAGGATAAGGCTGTGTTGCTTTGAGACGCAACTGCCTAAACCAGCCGTCTGTGTCATATAATAACTTTGATTTTAAAACATTCCACCAAAAGCAAGTTGAATAACCCACTGAAGCCTGATGTTTTACCAGCACAGAATTTAGTTGCTCTTCAATCCAAGCCGGGGAACGGTACATTATATCGATACCTATTCCATAATTTTTATCTATCCATTCGTCACCAGGTTCCCAAAATTGATTATTGATTTCCAGGCGATCGCTAAATTTTTTAGCAATATCACAACGAATTTCTACCGGAATTTCTGCTGACACATACACATAAAAATCTAAGTCTGACAAATCATCTGAAACGTCAGTTGTTTGAGAACCTGATAAGGCAACAGCTACAACTTCGGGTATTTTACTAAATTCAGCGGCGATGCTGTCAGCGAAAGAGGAAATTTGCTGAGAAGAAACAGGTTTTTCAGCACTTCTTAAAGAATAATCTTCGGGCATCATAGCAGCAAAAAAGGGCGGACAACACATTCCACCCTAGCAAATAAACGCCATTGTATAACCAGCAGCAGCGCCTTATCTACAACACCTTACACTGTCCCTGCTGCCGCAGCAAATGGTCGCACAGCACTAAAGCCACCATTGCTTCAACCATTGGAACTGCACGCGGTAAAACACAAGGATCGTGTCTTCCTTTCGCAGCTAAAAGCGTTTCTTCACCCTCATTAGTTACTGTTTTCTGCTCTTTTCTAATTGTCGCTGTCGGCTTAAATGCTACCCGCAAAATAATATTCTCGCCGTTGGAAATTCCCCCTTGAATTCCACCAGAACGGTTAGTTACAGTGCGAATTTCACCGTTTTCATCAATATAATATTCGTCGTTATGCTCAATCCCAGTTAACAGCGTCCCCGCGAAACCAGAACCAATTTCAAAGCCTTTACTAGCCGGGAGAGACATCACACCCTTAGCGATATCCGCTTCCAATTTATCGAAAACCGGAACGCCCAAACCTTTAGGGACATTCCGCGCTACACATTCCACCACGCCGCCGACGGAATCACCTTGTCTACCAATTGCCTCGATTAATTCAATCATCCGTTCTGCACATTCAGCATCGGGACAGCGGGCGATGTTGCTTTCAACTTGCTCTAAAGTAACGATATTTGGATCGATTGCGCCTTCTAAATCTTTGATGCGCTTAACGTAACCGATGATTTCCACATTGGCGACTTGACGGAGAATTTTTTTAGCGATCGCACCTGCTGCTACTCGTCCAATTGTCTCCCGCGCCGACGACCTACCCCCACCCTGCCAATTGCGAATGCCATATTTTGCATCATACGTTGCATCGGCATGGGAAGGGCGATACTTCTCTTGCATCTCGTCGTAATCTTGGGAACGAGTGTCTTTGTTCCGCACCAAAATTGATATCGGTGTTCCCAGGGTTTTCCCCTCAAACACCCCAGAGAGAATCTCGCACTTATCCTCTTCCTTTCGCGGCGTTGTAATCTTACTTTGTCCCGGACGCCTTCTGTCTAGTTCTACCTGAATTTCTTCAGCAGAAATTTCTAGTCGCGGAGGACAACCATCAATGACAACTCCCACACCGCCGCCGTGAGACTCGCCAAAAGTAGTGATGCGAAATAAATGCCCAAAAGTGTTGCCCATAATATTGAGGAGAGGAAAGTAGGTCAGGCTTATGTATTTTAGCTGATGTTTTGTTCTCACCACAAAGGCAAAAAACACAAAGCTTTTGCCTTTTTTTTCCTTCTTTGCATCCTTTGCAGTTGAAACTAAAAAGCGCCCCCCGGTTGACCAGGAGGCGCTTTTTTATTAGCTAAGCTTCAACATTAGCCGTTGATAGCAGGTGCAGTCAATGCTACAGGAGCGACTTCAAGTGCAGC
>CAXTNZ010000207.1:0-2808 GCA_964245695.1 uncultured bacterium
TTAGATATGTGGCTTATAGATATCGTTTTTTGGTGATATCCGCTCCGGGTGGAATGTTGATTTAAGCAATAAAGCAAGTTCGACTCTTGCTATCACTATTGGGAATGAAACTACTACCGAGACTGAAAATTAACCAGTACGAATCTATTAAATAGTTTTGGAATTGTTAATAGAGTAAGGAGTAGGTTAGTGGTGTAGTTCTCAGCAAATCCCAATTCGTGCCGGGGCAAGAGTAATTAAAAACCTTGTAACCTGCATTTTGGAGGGATGAATTATGTTGAAGAAGTTTGCGTTTAATTGCTTGAGGAACTTTAATGCTGCTTTTGGAATAGTGTCTTTGACTGCTATTGGTTTGGGCGCTATAGCAACTTTTTCTGGTTTGGGTTTATTGTACTTAGCTAGGGGCGGATTCCCAATCGTTGAAAAAGAACGCTCTGAACAAATTGCCTCTACCGGCATTGGTGCTATTGTCTTGGGCTTTACCGGAATTATTTTTGCTTCCTTGGGCGGTGCTTTCTTAACTATTGTTGAAGAATCGGAGGAAACTAATTCTAGGATAGAACCTGCAAAAATAGCTGGCATAAAACCGCTTGTATTAACAAAACCTGAGAGCTTTGAAAAATCTAATGATGTACCTTTTATTTACACTTATACGGTAATAAATTTTGAGGGACATTCTGATTTTAAGGGCTTGGTTGTTTGCAGATTTGAAGAAGAACTATATCGGAAATTGGTACTTTACGAGGAATTACGTTCTCACCACATTAACGACTTGGCAGTAATCTGTGATGAAATTGATCCAGACAAATTAATTGGACAAACCTTTTCCTCATATAAGCCTTTACCTTGTGAAGCTTTAGAGGAACATTTAGATATACACCGACGCTATGTTAATGCAGTTAATAGGGAAGAATTTACTTCTTGCTATTTGCAAGTGTGTGCTGGGTGTAAGTTACTGCATGGTGCCAATAATATTGTTTGTGGCATTCATCCATACGGATGGTTTGAAGATGGTTGCTGTCCAGATAAGCAATGGGATGAACGTAAGGCGTTGTTTCCATTTGAAGATGATGCTGTTGTCGAAAGCTTAAATAGAGAAATATCGTCCAATCAGGCGAATATTTGCAAGTTTTACGGCGACCTTATTTTGTGGGATGAATACGCTAATCGTAGGTTTTCTTTTTCTTATTCCGGTATCTTGCTGAAACATTCTGATAGACTGCTTGAGCTTGGTACGGAAGCGAGACTTCTTACCTACATCCAGTATTTCCACACTCGAAATGTAATGGTCTTTGACTACGTAGCATCAGGGCGAGTTTCGGAGTTTGCGAAGGAACTCAAGGGCATAGCCCAAATCGAGGTTGATGGTGATGAGATATCTATCTTTTTTGATATATATGCGCCTTGTCACCGCTTTCGCCGTGATGGTGTAGCGCTGCATCCTTACTCAACTTTTGTTCCCCAAGAGCTCAAATATAACTACAACTTGGTTAGTTACGTCAACTACCTTAAGAGTAAAAAATCTGGAGTGCTGGGATGAATAAGGAAGTTTCTAAAAGCTGCGGGTGCAAGTCGGAAAAATCGCATTTTTGTAATTTCTGTATCTTGAATTGGTAATTTCTAAAATTCAACAACTGCAAATTTTGGAAAATTTGGTTCGTCTAATTGCTTAAAAAGGCAATTTACCCTCCTTCCTCCTACTGGTGGATGGGATACGTATAAAAGCTTTCACTCAGTACGGGGGTTTCCCCCCGCTACTGGGTGGCAAGCCGCTACAACGCCGCCCATCAGTAATTCATGGAGGAATCACATTATGTCTGCTTTTGCAATATCACCTTTTGTGCAATCTGTTAACGATGTTTTGTTTCCAATCGAGTTGTTTTTGATTATCTTCCCAATCTTGTACGTGATTTTTATCCCTGGTCAATCAGCATCACTTCAAGTTAGTAATAGCGCTGCGGTGATTTCTGAAGAGTCGCCAGTTTTGGAAACTCAGGGGGATTTGACTGTGATTGGTGCTGTTTCTAATGAGAAAGAATTTTCTGAACCAGAATCTTCGATTATTGAAACTGCGCCGCCACTTGTTGAAACTAGGTTTGCGGATGAAGCCAGACAACTTATGCTAGTAGACGTTACCGAAGAGAGGAAGAAGCTTTTGGATTTAGGTGCGCGGAAGCTGCGACAGTTCTGCAAAGAACGCCAGATTCAAGGCTATTCTACCGTCTACAACCGTAAAAAACTCGATGGACTCGTTGACTTTTTGATCGCACAACAAGTAACTTCTGCTCAAGTAGTCGAGTTTGTGGAAATGCTTGCTTAGAGTTTGATGAAAAGCCCCGGTTGGTACTGGGATTTAAAAAGTTGTCGTCAACAATAGACTTGTCAGAAAAATCACAAACCAATCTGTGTAAAGCTTTGAGACCAAGCTTTGAAATTATGCAACTATTTTTGGTGTCAATTAAAAACCACCCCTTTAATAATCATTATTGTAAACCTGTAATAGACTTACCCAATATTTACAATTTACGCGATTTTGATGAGTTTTTTACAATTTTAGTCGCAATATTAGCAAAATCTCTTTAACTGGCGCTTTATCTGCTTCTAGCTTCTCTATTCTGCTTAATAGTCGTTTTGGAATATACTTGCACTTTTTAACCAGGCGATCGCCATCCTTCCAAAACTCATAGTGATACCAAGCTTGGGGATAATCTTTGCCGTGAAGGGTGATGGTTTTCCACTGAATGGAGCCACTACCTAATCCTTTATGTCGTCTAGTTTTACTAGGGTTATCTTTACTGGGGGGTATCT
>CAXTNZ010000207.1:2908-13159 GCA_964245695.1 uncultured bacterium
CCTAATCCTTTATGTCGTCTAGTTTTACTAGGGTTATCTTTACTGGGGGGTATCTTTGACTGCTCGACATCGTTACTAGGGCTGTTTTCGATATCCCCCAGTAATGTGTTTTTACTAGGGCTAGGCACAACACCCAGTAATGTCAAAATTTCTCTAATTGGGCGCTTCTCGAACTCTGCTTCTTGAATATCCCCAAGTATTTGCTTAGGAATGTACTTGGTCTTCTTTCTCCCTTTTTCCTGCCAATGATAGTAAGCCTGGGGGTAGTCCTTTCCACCCCTAGTAATGGTGCGCCAATGAATAGTACCGTTACCCTCACCCCAATTTCTGCGCTTTTTACTAGGGTTGTCTTTACTGGGGGATATCTCTATTTGTTCAGGCTTTTTACTAGGGCTATTATCAATACCCCCCAGTAAAAGTTCCGATACAGGAGGCGGATGGTTTTGACAGCAGTTTGAAGACTCAAATATTTCCGGAGCGCAAATTCTGGATAATTCCATAGGACTTGTCAAAAAATACCGTTGCTGTGCCTGTTTCACCGTGCCGTGCTTTAGCCATGATTAGCTCTAATATTCCTTGCTCTGTAGTGTCTGGGTTGTAGTACTCATCCCGGTAAGCGAGAATAATATTGTCTGCAACCATCTCTAGAATTCCCGATTGGCTAAGGTCGCTCATCATTGGGCGCTTATTCTGTCTGCCCTCAACTCCCCTAGAGATTTGCGACAGTGCTAGCACGGGTACATCCAGTTCCCCTGCCATTTTGTAAAGTCCCCTGGCTACATCTCCTAGTTCATAGCTGCGGTTGCCTCCAGAGTCCTCTGCCATCATTTGCAGGTAATCAACGACAACTAACCCAAGTTTTCCCTCTTTAGCCTTAATTTGACGGCATTCGGAAGCAATTTGTGAAACGGTGATACTTCTTGAGTCATTCATGTACAGCGGTAATTCTGAAGCAACACCGACGATTTTGGCAATGCTTGTAAATTCCCAGTCTGCTAGGGGTTCATTACCTGAGCGATGTCTGCGGATGCGATCGCTTTTTAGTGGCGTTAACTCTAAATGCTTATAGGCGTTGCTAACACTAATTAAACTCCACAGCCTGTACTCCAATTGTTTCTTTGTCATCTCCAAGGAGAAGATGACCACAGGTAGCTCATGAAACAGTATCATTTGGAAAGCTAAAAACAAGGCGATCTGGGACTTTCCCATTGATGGCCTACCCGCAACTATGGTGAGTGTGCCGCTTTCAAATCCCACCATCAAATTATCCAGTTCATGAAGTCCTGTAGGGTAAATGGGGTTTCCTAAATTTAAATCATCGTAAGCAGCAACGTTAATCGTGCTGTTATGTTCAGTATTTGAAGATAGGGTTTGATTAGATAATTGGAAAATTTTCTGTTCTGATTGGTCAAGGATTTGTGGTAACTCAGTTTCTGTCTCGTAACCCAGATGTACAATTTCATTTCCAGCCTTGATTAACTGTCTACGCCCGAATTTGTCCATCACCAACTCGGCTAAAGCGTCAATGTTGACAGCTGACACTGTGCGGTCTACTAGAGTTGCTAATTTATTTCTGCCGCCGATACGGACTAGCAAATCGTGGTCAGTAAGCCAAGCTGTAACTGTGAGTAAATCAGTGGGTTTATCAGAACAATGAAGGCGCTGCGCGGCTTGATAGATATCTTTATGGGCGCTAATGTAAAAGGCTTCGGGAATTAAGCGATCGCTCACCCTACCGATTGCTTCTGGATCAAGCATGATACCGCCTAAAATCGCCTCTTCTGCCTCGATGTTTTGGGGTGGCAATTTATCAATCATGTCGCACCTCCACTACTCTCAGCGAGATTTTGGCTTTGCGACTCTTCCCAAGCTCTTTGAGCCTGTCGTTGCCGTTCTTCGATTTCTCGGCGGAATTCATCTCGAGCATTTTTTGTTTCAGTTTTTTTGGCTTGTACCTGTTTTGAAGCCAGATATTTTTCGTAATAAACCTCCCAGCGATTTCTTCCAGCTTTGTTCTTGTGAGCTAACCAAGCCTCAATGTCATTTACTGGCTGGCTAAGATTCTTGGTTTTTTCCTCACAAAATTTCCAAAAATTCGCTCGCTCCTCTTCCGAGAGAGTCTTAATAAAGTCTGAATAAGTCTTATAAGTCTTAGGACTTGAAGATTGGCTCTGGGTAGGGCTTTTGGAACTCGGTTGTTGCGTAGCGATCGCGTCTGTTGCGTCATGATCACGCTTGTTGCGTAGCGATCGCGCTTGTTGCGGTGAGGCAACACTGTTGTCTGTAGGCAACACTGTTGTCTCATCGCAACAATGAAGCCCCCCAGCTAAAATTTTGACTTTGACTTTCAATAGTTCAAGGTCAATGAATCCCTTGTCATCTAAGGCTTTGAGAGCGCGGCTAACTGTAGAGCGATGTACTTCTTTATTCTCTGTTGACAGTTGCCTAGCTATCCCGGAAACAGACAACTCAACCCCGTCGCCATAAGGGTCGAGAGTGCGAATGTAGTACAGCACATCTTTCTGTGCTGGCGTTAATTCTCGGCAGGCTTTCAGCCATTCGTCGTGCTGGAGTGGGTAAAACTTACCTTGAATTTTTGAACTGTTTTGTGTCATAATCACCTTAATAAGCAAAAAAAATTCCCAGCCCCTGTCCCCCCAGACAAGGGCTAACTTTTTAAATACCAGCTATTTGACACACAGCAATAGAGAGCAAAGCGATTAGCAACTTCAGGCGTTACTCGATGTATGCCGAAATTCTCTTAACTTGCGCCCTCAAAAGTGTCGCCAAAGCAAGTATTAGCCGAAGTTCTGCTCTACTGAAGAAAAGCTGATCTTATGTTTTCAGTCAGAACTGCTGTTGGCTTAATTTGAAAAGAGTAAGTCCCTTGTTATCATTGAATTATCCATATCTTCAAAAATCCTAATAGAGTTCTCTCTAAATATCGCATACTATAACAACTAACTAATCCTATAATTAGCTAGAAATGCAAAATTTTGTAACAGAGGAAACTTCTCTTTACCAGCAACTATTTGACGAGATGTTCGATAGGTTCAACCTCTCGGCAAAGGTTGTAGCCAAGCAAGCTGGAGTTTCAGAGGTGCTAATTTCCAGATTTCGTAAGGGAAAGGCTGACTTGGGAACTAGAAAGTTTCTAGCATTGTTAGGGGCTGTTCCCATAGAAGCACGGGAGTGGTATTTGTCTCAGCTGCTTGGGGCAAAGCCAGGTGTAAGCCTGCAAAAGCTCGTATCTGCGGCCTCTGCTGTAGAAAAAGTTGAAATTCTCAACTTAATTGCCCATTCTTTCCTAGAAGATCGAAAAACTACTGGGACAGGTGAATTGATATCAGCAGTATAGATCCATAGCAATCCCATGATATTAGTGAACATAAGGGATATTATGTGGACTTGTTGCTTGCTCACATTCAATGTTAAAGCGATGTGATTGGATAATCTCCATGTTCGTCAGTCCAAAATACTTGCGTCATAAGTCCAAAATACTTGCGTCATAAGGATTTTGTGTGGAGATGGTCAAGTGCTTTGAGGTATAAGCTCATGATTAACCAATCAACACTATTAACTTTATTTAGTTGAGTAATTGGTGTATCCCTAATAACTTTGTAAAAATTTTAGAGACGCCCAATTTAAAGTGCGATTTCGATAAGATATGGGGTTTGGCAAACCTCGTATACCCTAATCTACTTTACCTTCTTGTAAGCCGTTCTCTGGATATCTACGGTTACGCTACATGAACGCCAACGCCTTTGTCTTTGTAAAAATACTCACCCGTAGTTGCTTGGGGGTAAGTAAACTGTGGCCTAAGCGCTCGCTCTTTTTGCCCCAAAAACTTATCCCATTAACTTACCAATTTCATTTAATTTCTGTGACAAGATTTCTTGTAAAGATTGAAGTTGTTCACGACTAGCATTAGCTAAAGTTATCTCAGATAATCCACTACTGATTTTTTGAATAATTACTTTTACTTCTTTCGATTCTGATTGTTCTGATGTTAAATACTTAGCTTTAATACCCTTAATTAAATCGCGTGTCTCAGGTACAGTTAAACTTTCTTTTAATACCTGTTCTGTTGCTTTTATTCGTTCTCTAGCTGCCTCTTGTTCGGAAATTTTTAATATTTTTGATGACAATGTTGCTAATGCCAATGCGTGAGCGCCTTTCAGTTCTTGATGACGAATTGCTTTTTTTAAATCTTCTGGCAAAGATAACATTGGTAAAAGATTAGACTTAACAGAAGCAGGATTGAATCCAAATTCTAAGAACACTAAAAAGAAAGCTTGCTCCTCACCAGTCACACCAAGTACTTCTAAACCTTGTTCTTGCTCCTCACTACTAGCAGTTAATAATTTTGTTAATTCCTTGACTTGATTATTACGTTCAAGCCGCTTAAGTACAGTAGCAAGACTTGTAGTAACCTCATCAAATTCTAAACCAGTTGATTTAGTGATCTCTTTAAATATTGCTTCTGCCTTATCTAGTGGATTTAAATCTTCAAAACCTAAAAAAGTCAATAACGATGATTGGTCTAAATCCTCTGGCTGAGGTACGATTAATGCCCGAATAGTCTCCCATCCTAATAGCTTTGCTCCTGACCAACGTAACTGTCCGTCTAAGAGCATATAACGACCGTTATCTTGAGCCACTAAAATTACTGGTGTAATCTGCCCATGTTTTTTTAGTAATCTCGCTTTTGCCTGAATAGACTCTTGTGTAATTGTTTGTCTTGGCTGGTTAGGGTTAGGGTCAATTATACCCGTATCAATGGCAATCTCACCTGCTTGCGTTTGCAATTGTTCTCGCAGTTTGGCGATTTCTGTCTCTAATTCTGGTGATTGCGATGCACGTAACCTTTCTACTTCAGCTTGCAAATCCGTAATTCTCTGTTCTTGATCAGTTTTTTGTACTGCCCCTTTAAATTTATCACCTATCTGCGGTAATCCTTTTGCCATTATTTCTCCTTAATTAATGCAATTACATCATCAACAACTAATTTGAAATCTTTGCAAGCAGGATGCTTGGGACGATACTTGTGCAATGGCAACCCATAGGCACTAGCATTTTTAAACTCGTTAGAACTACGAATTTTTGGATATAACTTTATCCCTAATCTCTCAGCAATTGCAGGTAACTGTGCCAGGTATTGCCTGTGCATAGCTACTACTGGGTTATACATACTTGGAACAAACCCTAAAATTGGTGGACGTGGTTCAAGTTGTAACTCGTCACTTGTGGAAATACACCATTCAACTAACTCTGCCGAACCAGAAATAGCTTTCATCTCTAACTGTACTGGAACCAAAACATGAGTAGCAGCAGCTAAAGCATTGACATTTAGCATACCCAAAGTTGCAGGACAGTCCAAGATAATTAAGTTATGAGATAACGAATATTTATTTAGTTTGTCCGCTAGACTGTATTCTCCCCGTTTTCTGATAACTAATTCATTAGCCATTTCAGCCAACAAAGGATGTCCTTGACACACCTCAACTTTGGAATCCCAAACTGGTACTAATGACCAATCACCATTAAAATCCTTAGAAAGTAACTCTACTGTAGTTAAATTGGCTTCGGCTGGTGACAAACCACAAAATACGTCCAATGAACGTTGGGGGTCTAAATCTAACATAGCTACTGTATAACCCCGCTTACTTACTTCATAGGCAATATGTGTGCTAATGGTAGACTTACCTACTCCACCAGCATTAGCCAGGAGCGCGAGAACTATTTGTTTCATAAAAATTACTCAAGCTTAGTTTCACTATATCAGTTGGTTGTCGGATTTTAAAATCCGACAAAAATAAGTTTAATAATTTTCATAAATGTCTGATTTTAAAATCCGACAGGATCTTCATCTCAAAAATTATATTCGGATTACCGAGGCTAGGCTTGAAAAAATGGGGAGAGGCTTTTTGGCGAGTCGAGAAGCACCCTAATTTATTTGTGGGGGACGAGCCTCTTCCGGAGCCAGTCCTGAGAGATAGGGCAGGCTTCATAGCTAGTCGAGAGGCATTGAACGTTAGTCGTGGGGATAAAAAAGCCTGCCCTATCTCTTGCGGCAATTTCGACCCCATTTTTTTGTCGCCAAATTGGTCACCCAAATAACTCCCGATGCTGATAAGCAAATCGAGAAACATCCTGACTAGCTACAGGTTTAGCATAAATAGCCTGGTTGCGAATTGCCTGTATCTGTTCTGACTCTCGCTCCATAGCTGGTGTAAATTCTTGTCGCTGTTTCAGCAAATCCTCAAACTCAATTTCCCCAGGT
The DNA here is from genome assembly GCA_964245695.1 of uncultured bacterium. Classification (GTDB taxonomy): domain Bacteria; phylum Cyanobacteriota; class Cyanobacteriia; order Cyanobacteriales; family Nostocaceae; genus Hassallia. The sequence continues at coordinate 9,192 of CAXTNZ010000207.1, forward strand.
CTACCTTGATAAAAAGCCTCTTCAGCACAACGACGGACTGCATTACCAATTTCTGCCGGGCTGCAAATGCGATATTCAGCCAACAACCTACGCCATTGGTCATCGCTCCAAGGTGAGTTATTGTCTCGAAATGCTGGAAAATACTTAGCTAGATGTAGATTGAAAACTTCATATCTTGCCCCTTCATGGGGTAAGTCTACAAAAAAGATATCATCAAAGCGACGCACTAACTCCGCAGGTAGCATTGACAAGCGATTGACAGTAGCAATGGTATAAACTGGCTCTTGATGCTCTTGCATCCAAGTTAATAAAGCCGCAGATAGCCGTCGTGCTATACCTCCATCTGCATTGGAGTCCCAGCCAGCAAACCCTTTATCAAAGTCATCCCAATAGAGTACACATGGAGCAAGGGAAGTCACCAAAGCAATAAACTCCTTTAATGCTCTGTCGGGATGAGGATCACCCAGTAGTACACCCCAATTAGCTGCTAACAGTGGCAATCCCATTTTCTTAGCTGCTAACTTGGCAGAAAGACTTTTACCAGTACCCGGTGGTCCCCATAAGAGCATTCCAGTGGGAAACTTCAGTTCATATTGCTTTGCTTTAGGTTGAAGTAGACAGGTAATAGTTTCCAACCTTTTCTCCAGTAAATCTAATCCCCCGGCTGAAGGTACATCCGGTTGAGCAATGTATTCTAAACCCCGACCCCGCAGTTTGCTAACTTTATGCTCTAACACTAATTGGGCGATTTCCTCAAGCTGCTCTGCAAAACCCAGACATTGCTGTAGTAGCATATTTATCTCGCCTATGGGTAAACCCTGACAGGCACGAAAGAGCAATTGCAGTGCTGATGTTTTTTCTGTTGTCTTTAACCAAGAATTGCGATCGGCTACGGCGAGGTAATCGCGATCTGCGCTAGCCTTCGGCAACGCCAAGGGCGAACGCAGCAGCGCTTCCGCAGAGCGGACGCTTACGCGAACGCTATCGCACTCCGCAAAGTGCTGAAGGCGATGATGGCTACGCCCAACCCAGGCATCACAAAACTGCTGCACAACCATCTGCACCTGCTGTTGGTCTGGAAGTGGATTTGACAGTACAGGAATAAAAGGCTGTAATTCTAGAGGTAGTTGAACGTAAGTTTCCAATAACACCCAGTAATGATGTTGCTGACTCCAGAGAGCTTGATGACAGGCATTGAGTAATTGATAGCTACATTTTTGACTTATTTTGCTCCCATCACCCTCATTTAGCATTCCCTCCAGTAAATAAATACCCGGTTGGTAGTCTTCTAGAAGATACTGAATAATGTCCCGGTCTTTACCCCTGTCAGTTGACTGTAAGATGTACTGACCTTGATGGTGAATTAATTGCTGTAGTCCACAGTAACCAAGATTCCAGACAAAGACTGACAAAGACCGCCCCTCACCCCAATGGTAAAACTGCTGCAATACCTGCATTCTGTCAGGCGTATGATACTCTACAGCTACAATTGGAGTATTTTGGTTAGCTAGAGCAGGCCAGTCTGTCAACTTCATAAATCTGACTTCAACAACTTACTTTTCCCTTTTAGAGCAAATTTATTACTGATGCTTTAGCCACACGGATAATTATCACTAACGGGTTGGCTATATTTCTTGTGTAAAAAAGAGCGATCGCCTCCGGCACAGCGTTAATTTCGGAAACTGCTCCTAGTGCGTTTCTTTATCTTTTAATTCCAAACCATAAATTTATCGTCGCAGCAAAGACAGGCTTGAAATTTAAAAAAATGAAATTGTCAGGAAATGGATGTGAAAGCCGCGATTGCGGCAAGGAGGTGAAAATTCACTTCATTAAAGGAAGCTGTAAAATGGCCTACACAAAGCGCTCCGAAGGAATCGCTAGAGCTAGAACCAATAACAACAATCGCAACGGAGCTAATACTAAAACATCTGCCAAAACTAATGGTGCATCTGCAACAACTAAATCAAAGGTAGCGAATGCTTCACCGCAAGAAGAGGCATTAGCATTGTTGAAGGAATTGCGGAACCTAATCTTCAAAGAATATGGCGTTAAGTTGCAGCTACGGGATTCGCGTGTTTCAACTAAAATCGGTCATGCAGCCCGTGAAAAACTCGGACTTGATATTGCCGCTCAGGTGAAAAAGAAAGGTGGTAACAAAAAGTTTGATTGGCAAAAATGGAATACCAAATTATTTACTAAATTGTTTGGACAACCAGATGCACTCAAATATACACCAGAAGTAGTGGCAATTTTCATGAGTATGCTGTATGACACTATTAGCACTGACCCAGAGCAAGCAATAGCAGATTTAGTGGAATTCAACCGCGCATCTCTGGAACGTCGTAATTCTTTCCAAGAACAAGAAGAGGAAGAACTTGACGATTTAGATGACGAACTGGACGAAGACTTGGATGAAGATGAGGAGGATATCGAAGATGAACTCGACGAAGATTTAGATGAAGATGACGAATTAGATGAGTCAGATGAAGACGAGTAAATAATTCTGACTTATTCTCAGTAACTGACAGAATAATAACCCAAAATAACCATGTATTGCCTCAAACAATACAGGTTATTTTTTTACTGAATAAAGAATTTCAATTGGAGCGAATTGCATCTTTCGATGCTGTTTCTATGAGAAAAATACTAAATATCAAGGAGTAATTCTCATGGTGAACGCTAACGCTCGCAAAACTGCTAAAGCATCACGTAAAATTGAAAGGCATATTCCTGCTTTAGAACGAGTAACGACTTATCAGGAAAAAGTACACCTGATGGTAATTGAAGTATTGCGGGAAGAATCAGGAAGAGAATTAGCAGCAGCAGCCAGGTTTAACGGACAAGAGTTTGATTGGGACAAACACAATTCCCAGTTCCGTAAGGACTATGTAAATACACCATTAAAAGAACTGGTGAATTATGCCCGCAAACTTTACGGCTTGAATAATCTTGATGAAATTCGAGATAGACGTGCTTCTCATAAAGCTGCTCGGTCTAAACGCATGGACGGACTCAATAGTTTGAGTAGCAACTCTGATGACTTGATAAATGACGATTTGGAACAAGATGAAGATGACGAAGATGTAGAAATTGACGATTAATTACAATGCCCCGAATTATCTAAATCGGGGCATTTTTATTTCCGGACTACCCGCAGACAAAAAACACAATTGAAGGCAGCGATTGCTGCTAAATTCAAGAGATTCAAAAGTGAACTCTAACTCAGAAGGCATCTGTCGATGCTGTCTATGTGAGATGTAGTAATTCGTTAATCAAAGGATAATTAAATGACTCGTAATCAGCAACAGACCAAAGCTTTAGAACAAGTAATGGGATATCAAGATAAAGTACGATTGATGGTACTGGAAGTTTTGCGGGAAGAAAGTGGACGAGAACTTGCTGCTCAAGCACGTTTCAATCAGCAAGAGTTTGATTGGAACGAACATAACATTCACTTTCGCCAGGACTATAGCGAAACTCCCATCAATGAACTACTAGCATACGCCAAACGTCTGTATGGACTGAAAGATTTGGATGCAGTACGGGAGCGGCGCAAAGCTCATAAACAACAACGCACAGCTAGATGGGCTGAAGCTTCATAATTACCTGCTGGCTATCACAGCAGCCCCACATTTTAGTGGGGTAACTTTTTTGCCCACCCACCCTCAACCGTAAAAGCTTTATTTTACTGAAGATGCAGGTTCGCAACCCACCCCACCAAATGTTCTAATTGTCCGACTGGAAAGTTTACTAGTTATTAACTCATAAATCTGCTGGTTTGAAAGTTGAGTTGGCTTGACTTCGACTGTGGGTGCAGTTCCTCCCCTGTTGACTTGAATAAGCTAATCGGCGTTTAAATTGCAACATAGGCACTATTGCCTTTATTTTTTATTCTACGATACCACTTAATTACTAAGCTAATCGGCGTTTAAATTGCAACATAGGCACTATTGCCTTTATTTTTTATT
>CAXTNZ010000208.1:0-13141 GCA_964245695.1 uncultured bacterium
AGATGAGGGAGTGGGGGAAGTGGGGAAGTAGCGAGACAAAAGAATAACCAATGACTATTGACTATTGACTATTGTACAGACGCGATTAATCGCGTCTCTACTGACCATTGACCATTGACCATTGACTATTGACCCTTAACTTTTGACTGAATCGAGTTTAAGTCAATGTCAAATTTAGTAGCGATCGCTTGAATTACTCTTGCCTCTTCTAATGTAGTTTTGTTGTTCAGTTGGGCTATTCTATAACATTGAGCCAGCAACGGTACTGCAAAATCACGGTTGAGTTGATTGAGTAGTGTATCTAAAGGTTGGGGTGATTTGATATTTTGGGCTATGGCTTCTAAAGAGGTTGAACTGAAGTTTAACGCTTGCAACTGAGGCAAAATTTCTTCCCAAGTCTTGTCTGGATGGCTGGCGAGGATCATGTGAACTAGAATTTGATCCATAATCGCTTCTTGAGCGATCGCTTTTTGGAGATAATTTTCGCTTTGTTTCTTTAACTCTGCAAGTGTTTCTTCCGAAGTCAACGAAGTTGATTCATCCAGCTTTGCTTCATAAAATCGACAAGCTGCATATCCCAATGAATAAATCATTGTCGCATTCGAGCTAGCACCAATCACCGCACCCGCAAAAGGTACATTTCGCAACAAACCTAATCCCGCCGCTTTCAGAAGACGACTACCACCAAAAGCTAAACCAAAAATCGCTAAAACTTCACCTTTACGCGCAGGATCTTTTAAATCCAGCCCATAGACAGATGCAATTTGATAAAGCATTTCCGACTGTAATTGCGTTGTTGCAGCCAAATCAACTGCAAACAGTGCCAATGCTTCACCTGGTATAATACTGGTTACTAACCCAATTCCCCCTGCTTTAGTTGCTTTATCCAACATAATCCGATGGGCAATTTGGCTGGGTGATTCTTGGGGATGCTGTTGCTGTAGCGTTTTTACTTCCGCTTCGGCTTTTGCTAAATCAACTTTGTCACTCACACCAATCAGCCAATTCAGATTTAACACCCCAGCTAGTTTTCTGATTAGCCAGTTATCACCAAGATGAGTGACTACCTCTCCAGCGGTGTGAGTTGCTTGTTCAATTAGCTTGTGTGTTTGTTTTGCGGCTACTTCTCCCAACCCTACTGCTATTTCTACAGATGCAGATCCTACCCCAACTGCGGTTCCAACTGCACCACCTACAGACTTAGCAACAGACTCTAATACAGACGGTGTATCTTCTTCTACTGAATGCGCCTTAATTTCTATTTCTGAAGCTGATTGTGGTGAATCAACTGATTTATTCACCTCGATTTCTGTTTGGGATTTGTCTTTCATAAATCAAGCAACGTCCGACAAGTGTTTCTATTCAACTTGTAGCGAAAGGGTGAGGCGCTTGACATCTCTCTGTAAGGGTAAGTCGTTAATTGAAAATTAACTATTCTCTAATCTGAATAAGTGAAGAGATCGCATTTAATAGTGATTCAAGTGGAATTTGCAGTTTTACGGTTTCTTGGGTCATGGTGTCTTTCAAGGTAAGTTTAGTTAATTTATAGTATCGCTATACAAGCTTTTAACGAGCGATCGCTCTAAATAACCGACAACTTTAAGCCTGCGCTCGTCTGGCGAGCGTTTGTGTAGCCCCAGGCTAAAGCGCCTGAGGGCGCTTTTCTATTTCTTCATCTCAATATCTGGAACTGCTTCGTCACTATTTTCTAAAAAGTTGTTTTCCTTCATAATTTCGTAGAGATAGATGTCTTTCTCTAGCAAACAGGCGTGTCCGCTATGAGGCAAGACTACCATTTTGGCGTTGGGTAAAATATTAACTAAACGTGTGGCTTCAGTCACCGAAGGCAAAAGGCGATCATCACCACCAGCAATTACCAAAACTGGTTGAGTCAGGCTATGTAACTCATTTTCCTCAACATTAAAATCCCTCAGTAACGACAACCGCCAGAGGACGGTTGCTGGCGGTACATAACGCATACTTTTGAGAAGTTCTTGGCGATCGCTTCTAGCAATTCTCCCTAAAGATGCTAGAAACGGCAACAACGCCAATGCAGCAACATCATAAAGATATTCCGGTATGATGTTGGCTAGTTGCGATGTCCAATTCAACCAAGGACGAAGATTAAAAGCCGAAGCGGAGTTGATCAGAATAATTCGCTTAAACAACTGCGGTGAGGCGATCGCTACTTTTATCGCCAAACAACCGCCAAATGACTCACCACACAAGTAAACTGGTCTATGTGAGCTTTTTTCCAATTCCGCGTCGATTAAATCCAATACGTTTTTAGTCAGATCATCCCAATTGGTTAAATCCTCTCGTGGTATCGCCAAACAGCGAACATCAAAGCTGGCTTCTAATCCAGCGGTTTGCGCTCGCAATAATTGACCAGTTCCATCCATCCCCGGCAAATATACCAACAGCGGATATTCTGGCTGTAGTCTTTTAGGTGTGAGGAAACACGGCTTTAGCTCAACTGTTGAAGTAGTCATTTGTCAATAGTCATTTGTCAATAGTCAGTACAGACGCGATTAATCGCGTCTGTACAATAGTCAATCGGAAAAGTATACTTTTGTATGTCTTGCTCATTCCCCAGTCCCCAGTTTCTAGTCCCTAGCCCTTAATAACATCCTTGACGCAGCAACTTAGCAATTTCGCCATGACAGTGTTCTGTCAATTCTGCCACAACTATTTTTCCTTGTTTGCCCTGGTATTTTTCCTTGTGTTGCTGCATAATCCAATAGGGACGACCAATCAATACGGCAAGGCGACGATAAATCACCAAGGGATGCAAACCCGGTTGATTGAATAAAGGTTCTGTTGGGTCAAACAAACTCAATACTCTTAAGGGCAAAGCCGAAGTGTTGACTTCTTCTAAGGAAGCGATCGCGATCGGCAAAATTGCTAAATCCTCTACCTGTGCTCGCAATGCCAAATGAGCAAATCCTCTGTGAAATTCTCCCACTTGATTCGCCGGGGTAAATTTCACCATTGGTTTAGTCCCTTCCGGAAACACCCCCACCAGCTGCTTTGACTGCAACAGCATCTGTGACTGCTGAAAAAAGCAATGCTTGCGGTTTTGCGAACTTTCTAAGGGAAAACAGCCCAATTGTTGAGTGACAATTTCTCGCATTATTGGCACTTGCCCCATATAGTGATGACAGGCAAAGCGAATCGGACTTGATAACGCTTCCATTAAAACTGGTGCATCCATAAAGCTGCGATGATTGCTTACCACCAGCACGCTTGCATCTTGGGGAATGCGATCCTCGTAATAGCGAAACATTTTCGTTGAAAGCGCCGCTAGAAACGAGCGAGAAATCTCCAGAGGGCTATTTACACTCATACTTTAGTCAATATAAATTTTTCGACAATAGTGGATTTTTTCTTTATATAAGATTTACATTTCTTTACTATAACAACGCCCGTCTTAAGATAGAAATGTCTGACTTCCACAATCAGCAAAATTTTATGTATAACTTATTTTTGTATTTTCAGCCACAATAAATAGAGATAAAAAGCTTTTAGAACAATCAATAACAGCTAATTTTCCTTTTATGGCAGAAAATGACCGAGTTTATATATACCACAAAACAATTCCCAACCAAAGAAATTTGCTAAGATTAAAGTGGTGTTTGAAAAATCGGCATCAATGTTATATAATAACGTGGTTTTAAATACATAAGCAAGATACAAAACTGTTTTAACAAGTTGTTTTTTATTCTGATGAAAAAGAGTGGATAAATCAAAAAAGACATTTGCATTAACAACACCGCTATATTATGTAAACGATTTACCCCACATCGGCAGTGCTTATACAACGATCGCTGCCGATGTGGTAGCGCGTTTTCATAGATTATTAGAGCATCCGGTACTGTTGATTACAGGTACGGACGAGCATGGGCAGAAAATTCAACGGACAGCAGAAAGCTTTGGGCGATCGCCTCAAAGCTTTAGTGATGAAATGTCGGTTGGTTTCGTGTCTCTGTGGGAATTGCTAAATATTCAATATGATCGCTTTATTCGGACTACCGATCCGCGTCATGAAGCGATCGTTAAAGAATTCTTTGGGCGAGTCTGGGATCGGGGTGACATATACCAGGGACAACAAAAAGGCTGGTATTGCGTTTCTTGTGAAGAATTTAAAGAAGAACGGGAGTTGTTAGAAAAACACCACTGTCCGCTTCACCCGAACAAAGAAGTCGAGTGGCGAGACGAGCAAAACTACTTCTTTCGCTTATCCAAATATCAAAGTCAACTTCAAGAATTATACCAGTCCAGACCGGATTTTATCCTACCAGAAAGTCGTCGTAATGAAGTCCTCAACTTTGTAAATCAAGGTTTGCAGGACTTTTCCATATCGCGAGTTAATCTCGACTGGGGTTTTCCAGTACCAGTAGACTCGAAACACACCCTTTACGTTTGGTTTGATGCGCTGCTAGGTTATATAACGGCATTGCTAGAACCAGACGCAGAACCAACTTTAGAAAACGCCTTAAAAAAATGGATGCCAATAAACTTGCATTTAATTGGTAAGGATATCCTCCGCTTCCATGCAGTTTACTGGCCCGCGATGCTCATGTCAGCCGGCTTGCCACTACCAGAAAGAGTATTTGGACACGGTTTCTTGACCAAAGATGGTCAGAAAATGGGGAAAACCCTTGGTAATACCCTCGATCCCGTGGCGTTAGTTAAAAGCTATTGTGCAGACGCAGTTCGTTATTACTTCCTTAAGGAAATCGAATTTGGCAAAGATGGCGATTTTAATGAAGTTAGATTCATAAATGTTCTGAATGCAGATTTGGCAAACGATTTGGGTAATTTGCTAAATCGTACCTTGAACATGGTGAACAAATACTGCGCGGGAAATGTGCCACAAATTGCAAATGAAGATATTCCTGATGAGCATGTTTTAAAAGGTATTGGTTTACATTTAGGGGAACAGGTAAAAAATGCCTACCAAGCGCTAGCTTTCAATCAAGCCTGTGAGTCTATCATGAAGCTGGTGCGAGCCAGCAATAAGTTTATTGATGACCAAGCACCTTGGACATTGTATAAACAAGGACAGCAGCGTGCCGTGGAACAAGTGCTGTATGCAGTTCTAGAATCGGTGAGGCTAGCAGCTTATCTGTTGTCCCCAATCATTCCGGATATTAGTAGCGATATTTATGAGCAACTGGGCTTCGGTATTAACTTTAATAATCAAATCCAAAGTTCAACTGCTGCACCTTTTGCCATCCATGCAACATGGGGAGTACTTAGCAATCAACAAAAGCTGGGTACACCTAAACCGATTTTCAAACGCATCGAACCGCCGAAAAACGATTAGTTTTTTCAATTTCTTTTGTCAAAAAAATTAGCGGGGCATAATTTATCAGCCTCGAAAGATGATCATAAGCCGCTTTGACTTATGTAGAAAAAAGATAATAAGTATCAATTACTACAAGGATAAAAATTGAGGTATGACAACAATGTTGAATAATCTGGAAAACGACTCAATATTTACGCCAGAACAAGTTTTGGAAAATCGCGGTCGTGTCGCCATATTTATTGATGGCTCAAATCTATTTTATGCGGCGCTGCAACTAGGAATAGAAATTGATTACACGAAGCTGTTGTGTAGATTAACGGGCGGCTCAAGATTGCTGCGTGCTTTTTTTTATACTGGGGTAGATCGGACAAACGAGAAACAACAGGGGTTTCTGCTGTGGATGCGCCGCAACGGCTATCGAGTAATTGCTAAAGATTTGGTACAGTTGCCAGATGGCTCAAAAAAAGCCAACCTTGATGTAGAAATTGCCGTAGATATGATGGCTTTGGTAGATTCCTACGATACAGCAGTGTTAGTCAGTGGAGATGGGGATTTAGCTTACGCAGTGAATTCAGTGAGCTATCGTGGGGTGCGGGTGGAAGTGGTAAGTTTGCGCTCAATGACCAGCGACAGTTTAATTAATGTAAGCGATCGCTACATTGACTTAGAAGCCATCAAAGAAGACATCCAAAAAACCCCTCGTCAAAGCTTTCCATATCGACCCTTATCCGGTATCGGTTTTTTGGAAGACTCGAGAGAGACTGACGGACACCTGGAAATTCAAGAATGAAGCAACTCCCTAAGAAGAGGGGGAGAGGGGAGCAAAAGGAGAGGGGGGGAAGTAAAAAAACTTTCTCCCACTCCCCCACTTTCCCACTTTCCCGCTCTTTCCTTTTACCCATTACCTTATTTTTGATAATTGGGCTGGTTGCTTGTGGAGGTCAAAAACCCACAACCTCAAAATCAGCGGATTCGGGTTCATCTCCCAAAAGCTCGGATAGCAATTTGACCTTCTTTGGTGTGGACTTAGAACAAGCAGATGAAGTGGGGCGCCCGATTTGGAGAGTCAAAGCAAAACAAGCGAAATACACCAAAGAAAAACAAATTGGTCAAGCTGAAAATCCCTATGGTGAACTATACCAAGATGGCAAAGTTGTTTACCAAGTAAAAGCCGACGTAGCAGACATTGATCAGAATGGTAAGCAACTGCTTCTTAGGGGAAAAATTGTCGCTACAGACCCTCGCAATGGCGTTGTGTTGCAAGGTAATGAATTGGAATGGCGTCCCAAAGAAGATTTGTTAATTGTCCGCAACCAACTTCAAGGAAATCATAAACAATTGCAGGCGGTGGCGCAAGAAGCGCGAGTCAAAACCCGCGAACAACGCATGGAATTTTCTGGAGGGGTAGTAGCGAACTCAGCTGATCCCCAATTGCAAATGCGAACAGAGCATTTGATTTGGCTTCTTAAAGAAGAAAAATTGATCGGCGATCGCCCCGTACAATTCGACCGCTACACAAATAATCAAATTAGCGATCGAGGTAGGGGAGATTCTGCCGAATTCAACTTGAAAACTAAGATTGCTACTATTAACAAAAATGCCCAAATAGAATTACTAGACCCGCCAATGCAAATAGCTAGTAACTCTATGACCTGGAACATGAATGCAGAAACTGTGAACACAAATGCACCCGTGCGTGTGTTCCATAGTCCCCAACAAGTGACCGTGACCGCCAGTCGAGCGCAAATGAAGATACCGCAAAAAACCGTTTATTTAACAGGGAATGTCAACGCTATTGGGCAGCGTCGTCAGGCTATCAAATCTAATACACTAACTTGGTATCTTGACAATAAATTACTTGAAGCTCAGGGCAATGTAGTTTATCGGCAAATTGACCCACCATTAACTTTTACGGGTGACAAAGCTGTCGGTAATCTGGAAACGGAAAACATTGCCGTCAGCGGTGGCAGTTCTTCTGGTGGTAGGGTAGTTACAGAAATTATTCCCCAACCAGGAATTAAGAATTAGGAATTGGTTCGTAGGGGCGGGTTCTCCCCGCCCTTTTGTCCCCGTGGAAAAAAAGAGAGAAAAACGAGCAACCATGAGTGATGGTCTACGCTACACCTAAAGCGGATCTTCAAACAAAGAAGCGGAAAGAGAGATTTTGGTATACTATGGATACTTTTATCCCGCTCGGTTTTGTTTTCGCGCAGCGTCTCCCTTTGGGAGAAGGTTGCTCGTTTTTCGCGCCCTTTATGCGTCCCCCCATCAACCATTTTTTAACAACCAACAATTAACAAATATCAACTAACAACTATCAACTAACCTCCATACACAATTTCATTGCGACTGGCTGAACCGAGTTCAGGTCCTGTGTTTATCGCTGAGTGAGGAGTAAGGGTTGTGGGAACGGCTGGTACTATTTGCAATTGCTGTACAAGACGTTGCAAAAATTGGTCTTGCCCGGCACGAAAACCTGATACATTTGTACCACGATTAAGGATAGCAAACCAAACCAAACCGCGATCGCGTGTAGGCATAACTCCAGCTAAAGAACTGACAGTATTAAGAGTCCCAGTTTTAAATACAGTAGCAGCGGGAATGTGTCTGCCGTGAATTGTCCCACGATGATCGAACCCCGATATGAGGAACAAGTCAGACAAGCTCAGTTGATGAGCTAATGCTTCTCGTTGCAGCGCCATGAACATAGCACAGACAGCTCTGGGGGAAATACGATTTTCCGGTCCCAGTCCAGAACCATTAATTAACTGAATTTCTGACTGGGGTACTCTAGCAAGCTGGGCAGCTGTTGATTGCACTACCTGCGCTCCTCCTACCGAGTCCGCCAGCATCTGTGCCATCTCGTTATTGCTGAAAACGTTCATTTCCTTGATGAGTTGCTTCAAAGGTAAAGAACGGTGACGCAACAGCACGGTTTGTTGCGAGTTTAACTGCGGATCTAATTTCACAGTACCGGCAATTACGACTTGAGGCTTGGGAGTTCCCTTGGGCATAATTGAGTATATGTAATTAGCAGGGCGCGACCAAGTGGTGTAATTCAGTGCTTGCTTGAGCGTTTGACCTGCTACCATCGGATTAGGCTGGAAATTCATCATGAAATTCCCAGTAATTACCAAATTTCCTTTTACTTGCTTGATCCCCATTTTGTTGAGAGTATTACCAAGCGCGATCGCTTCCTCCCAAACAAACATCGGATCGCCACCAGCAGAAATCACCAAATCGCCTTGCAAAATACCATTTTGCACTGGTCCTGTAGCACTTACCAAAGTCTCAAATTGGTGGTCTGGTCCCCAAGTTTTCAAAGCCACTAATGATGTCGCAATCTTCGTTAACGAAGCTGCTGGTAGTGGAGTCGTACCTTGGTGATTAGCCATGAGCATAGGTCCCGACTGTATCCAAATTCCCTGGCTCTCTGTTAAATTCTGTGGTATCAGTTTCGATGTTACCAATACCTTCAGATATTCTTGGACTGTGATAGCCCCAGCTGGATTTGGATCAGGGGCGAGAACTAAGCCTGGGTTACTTTGCCAAGCCAATGCATCTAACGCATCCAAAGGCTTGATCTGTACCCCTGCCATTTCTAGCCAAAGCGAAACTAAACCTGAACCCAATAATTCCAGCATTCTTTGATTCCCCTGAACGGATACGCGCTAATTTATTTCCTGTGCTAATATACAAGCTTTTTTATGGCAATCAGTATTGAGTCATAATAACTGGTGTTTTTTACATGTTGAGGTAGGATGGATAACATTGTTTTAGTTACTACCTTTACACTCCTAAAATTTCTACCATTTTTTCATCACTTTAAACACGGAAAAATAGAAAATTTCTTTTTCACAGTGAATAAATTCATCGCCAGCGTAGTCCCGGTAATTATAAATAAATAAAGTCCGCATAGGCGGACTTTAGAAAACAGAGGAATAAATCGGATTTAGTATTAACAACTGGCACAACGTAAACATCAAAGCGGGGAAAATCCCTGCTTATTTCCTTTCTGGATGCGCCGCATCCTCTGGTGAAGGAGTGCCTATCTTGTTAATTGCGGCAATCATTTGATACAAGCGCCCCAAGTCACGTTGATTGAAATACAAAATGAGGCGGGGTAGCCCTACCGCTTCATCTTGCCCTTCTTGAGGTAAAGCCGCACTTTTTTCAATCCGCCCATTAACAAGGATGTCGCTGAAATCAGCATTTAGTTGCTCTACTTCAGCGTCTGATAAATCTGTATTCAGGCGGATGATCAAGCGATCGCTTACGTAGCGGCTGGAGTGATAAACCTGATAAAAACGGGTTATGGCATTGCAAGCTACATCTAAATTATCTGTCACTGTGTAAAGGCAGGGGTCTTCCGGACTCACAAGACCTTTTTGCACCAGTTGCTTATCAATGTATTCGCTCCAAGACCGCCAGTAATCGCCACCAGGGTGATCGATTAAAACCAGAGGTACTGGACCAAACTTACCCGTCTGGCTCAAGGTCATGCATTCAAAAGCTTCGTCTTGAGTGCCAAAACCACCCGCAAACAAGGCTACCGCATCACTTTCTTTCAAAAGAAACAGCTTGCGGGTGAAGAAATACTTGAAGTGAATCAGCTTTGGATCGCCCTCAATAAAAGGGTTTGCCTCTTGCTCAAACGGTAACTGAATGTTTAAGCCAAAGGAATTTTCTCGCCCAGCACCTTCGTGACCCGCTTGCATGATACCACCGCCACCCCCTGTCATCACCATGAATCCCATCTGAGAAACATAGCGAGCAAAGTCAACCGCCATGCGGTATTCTGGGCTTTCTGGGGATATGCGAGCCGAACCAAAGATGGTTACTTTGCGGACGTGTCGGTAGGCATGAAAGAGCTGGAAACCCCGCTCCATGTCTGCTAAAGAAGCCGACAATATCTTCCAATCAAGACGATCAATTTCACTGTCAGCCAGACGTACTATCGTCGCAAGTGCTTGCTTGATAAATTGCCGATTTTTTAACGTTGGTAAGCGATCGATTATGAGCGCGATATCCGCTTCCAGAGACTCTAATGTGTCGAACGACGTTTCCGAGGTCATGAGAACTGCCGCCAAAATAGCACTATATTTTACCGAGATTTGGTGAGTAATTTATCAAATACTGCTTTGCCTACCTTCGGAAATGCCAATTTGTAGGCATCGCTATTTTCACATTAAAAAGCACCTTTGGTTAAGCATTAACCAAGGCGCTGGTGACGACTGCCGTCGTCAACCCGTGCTCATCGGAGCATAGCATCTGACGTGTTCCTCTATTTGGACTCTTTCGTGGCTTGTTACGTCTCTAAACAAAGGCTATGCCGCTCCAGAAGTGATATTTCCAACTTAACTCACTTTCTATCACGGCTGCAAGCCTACGAATTTGAGTTGCCTTACAGGCTTTTGAGCTATTAGGAAGGAATTACGCTATCCGATCAGAACTTCGGGAGGTTTCCGATACAGTGCGTTGCTCCCGGACAGTCGCGTGGGAAACCAGCCCACTCCACATGCGTGTTTGTCAGGCATTGCCGCTTTCAGAGCAGTGGCTCAACTTGAGCGACTCCGTTGAAGTTAAGCGCCTTGAAGCAACTGCCCTTGGCAATGCCCGACAGCGACGCACGCCCGCTTGCGACTACCGTGGCTGGAGTGCAAATCGTTGACAAAAATTTACCTAATAGTAGACTAAATGGACTACTCCAAAGGAGTTTTCCACCGATTAAGTTTCAAACATACTTGTCCACAGTGTTAGCTAATGTAGTTTTCGGTACGGCACCGACGACCATATCAACTTTTTGCCCACCCTTAAAAATCATTAATGTAGGAATGCTGCGGATACCGTATTGACTGGCAACATTCGGATTCTCATCCGTGTTGACCTTAACGACCTTTAGTTGACCTTCGTACTGAGATGCGATTTCCTCGACAACAGGTGCTACCATGCGGCAGGGACCGCACCACGGTGCCCAAAAATCAACTAAAACGGGAACTTCGCTGTCCAGTACTTCTTGCTTAAAACTAGAGTCCGTAACTTGTGCGGCTGCTGACATGCCTAAAAACCTTTGCCTATTATATTTCTGAGCTTCGTGAAAATTCTACCATAGCAAAAACCACCGCTTCGGATTGAAGGATGTACATTTGCAAAGAAGCTCGCTTATTTTCTTCGGTGGCTTGATTAAGAAGCGAGAAGCGTTAAGCCAAAATCAGTCAGCTTTTTGAGCTGGCTGTAACTAGGGAAAGGCATTAATGGTCTCTAGATAAGAGCGAAATTTCTGTCCCAGATAAAATTTGTGAAGTAATACTCTCTGGTGAAAGCTGATAGCTTTATATACATAAGGAACCGCCCGAACAATAGTCCGGGCGGAGTGTGGTGTGAGGAGTGAACGGAAACATGCGTCTCCGCTTTCTCTATTGTAGGCGACATATGTGATTTTTCCAGCGATTGTTTAAGAGTCACCGAAAAATTCCTTTAAGGATTTTTGGGTCTTAGTTGTTGGTTTTTGAGTCTTGGTTGTTAATTTAGTTTTCTATTCCCCAGTCCCCAGTCCAAGCGTCCCTTTATTTACCCATGCCTAATTGTTGAGCTTTTTGGTAGACTTTGCCTTCAGTTAATAGGGAAGGAGCAATCACAACTTCAACTTGTTGCATTTCTTTAATGTTTTTGGCTCCCAAAGTCCCCATACTCGTCTTTAAGGCTCCCAAAAGATTATGGGTGCCATCATCTAGTACGGCAGGTCCGGTAAGAATTTGCTCTAGGGTGCCAGTGGTGTCTACTCGAATGCGCGTGCCACGGGGCAATACTGGGCTAGGAGTTGCCATCCCCCAATGATAACCTCGTCCTGGCGCTTCGGCGGCTCTGGCAAAGGGAGAACCAATCATCACGCCATCGGCACCGCAAGCGATGCACTTACAAATGTCGCCGCCAGTGATTAAACCGCCATCGGCAATCACGGGGACATAGTTACCAGTTTCTTGGTAGTAATTATCTCTGGCGGCTGCACAGTCAGCGATCGCAGTTGCCTGTGGCACACCTACACCTAACACTCCACGCGAGGTACAAGCCGCCCCAGGACCAATTCCCACCATCACAGCAGCAGCCCCAGCTTTCATCAAATTCAAGGTGACTTCGTAACTGACGCAATTTCCCAACACTACGGGTATGGGCATCGAACGACAAAATTCCGCTAAATCCAAAGGTACTAACGACTCTGGAGACAGGTGTGCCGTAGAAACCACCGTCGCTTGCACAAAAAATAAATCTGCCCCAGCTTTTGCCACCACCTCACCATATTTGCTTGCGCCTGCTGGGGTAGCACTCACCGCCGCAATACCACCAAGTTGTTTAATTTCCTGAATACGTTGTTCAATTAATTCCGTCTTTATTGGTTCGGCATATAGTTGTTGCATTAGGGTAACAAATTCATCTTTACCCACGGAGGCGATTCGATCTAAAATCGGCTCAGGGTCAGCATAGCGAGTTTGGATTCCCTCTAAGTTGAGGACACCCAATGCCCCTAATTGCGACAAACGTACAGCCATGCGGACATCTACTACGCCATCCATTGCACTGGCAATAATCGGAATTTCTCGCTCAATATTCCCAATACGCCACTTAGTCTCTGCTAAAGAAGGATCTAGTGTCCTATTACCTGGGACTAGAGCAATTTCATCAATTCCGTATGCCCTGCGAGCAGTTTTTCCCCGCCCAATTTGAATGTCCACGCTTTTAACATTCCCAAATCTGTTTAAGCTAGGGTATCAAATTGCGAGGTAATTTGGAGCGGTTTTTTTGACAATACCGCTAAGGGGGGATGGGGGGAGC
>CAXTNZ010000209.1:0-13062 GCA_964245695.1 uncultured bacterium
GGGGAGCAAGGGCAATCCAAGCCAAGAACCACGCGCCAAAGGGTGCGACAGTCAGCCCCATCAAAATGCCGCTGATCAAAGCAGTTATGAGATTGCTACCCTTCGGGAACGCCAAGGGCGAACGCTTCGCTCGCAACGCTAGGCAGTTATGAGTTTTGAATTGCGAAAGAATTTTTAAACCCATAACTCCACGCCTCCTAACTTTTGTAAGGGCGCTCTTTAAGAGCGCCCCTCCGCGCCTCTTGACTATTCCGCCTCTTCTACATCACCAGTATCGGGGGGGACTATTGCCACTCCGGTAATTGCGTCATCTTCGTCTAGACGCTGCACTCGCACTCCCGTGGCGGATCGCGATTGTACAGAAATGGCATTAACCGCCTGCCGAATAATAATACCGCGATTGGTGACCATCATGATTTCATCGTCGCTGTTGACGATGTGCAGAGTTGCTAGTTTGTCTTTGATTTTCCGGTTTTTAAATTTGGTTGCCATTAAACCTTGACCGGCACGATTTTGCAGGCGGAATTGGGCAACTGGTACGCGCTTGCCATATCCTCCGATTGTAATTACCAACACCCAAGGACCAGTACTGCCGTTAGCAGGCACTTCCGTGGACTCTTCGATTTCGATATCTTCGATTTCGATATCTTCGATTACCTCGGCTTCTGTATCTTCTGATGCTATGTCTGTGGTCAAAGTGGCGAGAATTGCGGCGGGTATTATTGCCATACCAACCAGTTCATCGCCAGAACGCAGTTTCATAGCTTTGACTCCGCGAGTTGCCCTACTGAGGGGGCGCAGTTGCTCATGGGTACACCTAAAGTGAATCGCCATACCTAGACGGGAACCAATGATGATGGTGTCGTCTACTTTAGCGCGTCCCACCCAGCGCAGTTGGTCGCCTTCTTCGAGGGAGATGGCAATTAAGCCATTGGCGCGAATGTGGCTAAAGGCTGCCAATTCGGTTTTCTTAATATTGCCGCCTTTGGTCAGCATTACTAGATATTCGTCGCTAGTAAACTCGGATACTGGGACGATGGAGGTGATTTTTTCCTCTTTGGGAATGGGCAGCATTTGCACAATTGGTGTACCGCGACTGGTACGGGAACCAACTGGAATTTGATAGGCTTTGAGACAGTAAACAACACCGCGATCGCTAAAGAATAAAACACTGTCGTGATCGCAGCAACTCAAGAAATGCTCAATGGTGTCATCATCTTTCACCTTGGCGGCGGCTTTACCTCTGGTAGCACGGCTTTGTGCTTCAAAGGTGTTGACTGGCATCCGTTTGATGTAACCTTGTTGAGTGATCAGAATTAGAGATTTTTCATTGGCGATCAGGTCAATGTCATCTAATTCCCCTTCCCCTACAGAAATTACGGTGCGGCGGGGTGTGCTGTGGATAGCTTTTATTTGTGTGACTTCGGTTTCAATGATTTCCAGCACTCGCTCCCGCCGTGCCAAAATATCCTGCAAGTCGGCAATCCGGAATTGTAATTCCTCGTGTTCAGAGCGAATTTTGTCTGCTTCTAGAGCAGTCAAGCGCCGCAATTGCATTTGCAAAATCGCATCTGCTTGCACTTCCGAAAGACCGTAAGTTGTGATTAACTCACCTTTTGCCGTGGGCGCATCAGGTGCATGACGAATCAAGATAATAATCGCATCTAACTGCGCCAGGGCAATCAATAATCCTTGCAGTAGATGGTCGCGTTCTTCAGCTTTCCGCAGTTCGTGGCGGGTGCGTCTGTTAATGGATTCGATGCGGAAATCCAAGAAGACGTTTAAGAACTGCTTGATGGTAAGAACTTGCGGTTCGCCATTCACCAACGCCAGCATATTCGCGCCAAAGTTAGCTTGCAGCGGTGTTTGCTTGTAGAGGTTGTTCAAGACGACGCGGGGATAAGCATCGCGCTTGAGTTCAATGACAACTCGCATTCCATCGCGATCGCTTTCATCCCGAATATCTGCAATTCCCTCAAGCCGCTTTTCGTTCACCATTTCGGCGATTTTTTCAATCAGCGCCGCTTTGTTGGTTTGGTAGGGCAACTCGGTGATGATAATCGCTTCTCTATCCGGGCGTCCGCGCTGTTCAACAGTTTCAATTGTCGCCACACCCCGCATGGTGATGCTTCCGCGCCCGGTGGTGTAAGCTTCTTTAATTGCCGCCGTTCCCAAAATCTGCGCCCCGGTCGGAAAGTCGGGACCGTGGATATACTGCATCAACTGGATATCGCTGATTTCCGGGTTGTGAATCATGGCTACCAACCCATCAATCAACTCACCCAAGTTGTGGGGAGGGATGTTGGTAGCCATACCCACGGCAATACCAGAGGAACCATTGAGTAGTAACTGGGGAATACGTGCGGGTAAAACTGTTGGCTCTTGCTGGGAACCGTCGAAGTTATCAATAAAATCTACGGTTTCCGATTCGATATCTTGCAGTAAGGCGGTGCTGGTTAAAGAGTGCAAGCGGCATTCGGTGTATCGCATTGCCGCTGGTGGGTCATTGTCTACTGAACCGAAGTTGCCATGCCCGTTGACTAAGGGCGATCGCATCGAAAAATCCTGCGCCATCCGCACCAAGGCATCATACACTGCCGTGTCGCCGTGGGGATGATATTTACCCAACACTTCCCCGACCACACGGGCGCATTTCTTAAACGGACGGTCTGCGGTCAACCCCAACTCATGCATGGCATAGAGGATGCGACGATGCACAGGTTTCAGACCATCCCTGGCATCTGGTAGCGCCCGACCCACGATTACGCTCATGGCGTATTCCAGATAAGACCGGGACATTTCGTTCCGCAGATCGGTTGGGATTATCCTCTCCTGGGAATAAGTCATATAACCTTAAAAAACTCCAAAAATAGCAGATTTTAGTTTTTCTAATTCAGAAAACGCCGAATTATTCCTAATTAAGCTTGAATAATGGCAATTATTTGCTACAATTCTAGCATATATTGCCTTTTTTTGCCTGGAGAGCAGAGTCAGGTGTCTGGCGAGATGCCTTGCTAAGGGATGGTGAATAGACAAGATTGCATAAATATTTTTTTTGCCTCAGTTCTAGCCGCGATCGCCGCAGAGAAAGAGAGTAAATTCAGTCCCTGAGTGCCCATAGGTCTAATGACTAGCAGTTCAAACATTTTTAGCCAAGGGTGTCTTCTCGCTCAGACTTGAGTTGAGATGCAATCAAGGGAACTTTAGGCGCGAGAAAAAATCCCATCAAACTCGCAAAGAGAATGGGTGTCAAGGGACTGAAGTTGGTCAGTTTTGATAACAGCAAAGTTGTACTTACAGGTGTGCGCGTCACCGCTGCATTAATAGCTGCCATTGTACAAATCATTGCCAGAGCAGGGTTGATTCCGGGAATTAAGACTGCTACTGCTTTACCGATACAAGCACCAGTAAAAAACAGCGGGATGATAAATCCACCGCGCCACCCACCTGTAACCGTAAGGCTGATAGCAGCCATTTTGCCCAAGGCTAGAGTTAAGAGAAAAACGGCAGAAAAGTTAGTATTAAGGACAGATTCTAACTCTTCATGGCCAAAATAACGAGTTAGTGGTAATAAAGCCGCTAAACTGCCCAATGCCAGTCCTGCAACTGTTGTGCGTAAATAAATTGGTCCGGGAATCTGGGCGTATAGGCGATCGCACGTGCGAAAAATGCCCATAAAAATCCATCCCGCTACCGCCCCAATTATCCCAAACAAAATAGCGAAAGCAAAATCATCAATGTTCTCTAAGTTGTACTTGGGAAAATGCCAAGTCGGTGCAATTCCCAAATGTGTAATTGCCGCAAACACCAGATAACTAGCGCAACTCGAAACAATCGCAGGCATCAGTGCTTCGTAATACTCCACAATATGCTGATGATGCAAAATCTCCAGGGCAAACATCGCACCGCCAAGAGGTGAGCCAAATAAGGCAGTAAAGCCCGCAGCCATCGCTGCTAAACTCATGGATCTGAGGTCTTCTCCTTGAAGTTGCCAACGATCAGCAATCCAGGTACCAAAAGAGCCAGTCACCTGTACCAGTGGTGCTTCTGGACCAGCACTGCCGCCTGCCGATATACTGACTAGAGAAGCTAGAATCATCGAGGGATTTTTGCCAGCATCCAGCCGTCCGCCACGAAAATGGATATTATCGACAATCACGGCGATTTCACCAGGATTTCCCAGAAAATGAATCACCAGACCAATAACTAAACCAGCTAGTGGCATGACTATCAGCAGACTAAGACCCTCAAATCGTTGCAGTCTGTGAGTTATCAGTTCTAAAACATTCCAGTACAAAGCAGCAAATAGACCACAAACAGTCCCCACAGCAGCCCAGCGTAAAACCCATCGCGAAATCATCAGCGGATTACGCCTTACTCCAAAAAGTTGAGGGAATGTCCAACGTTGAGTTTGATCGGGGCTGTTACGCTTGTTTGGTAGCACTGCTGATTTCCTGTTTAAGATAATGAAACGGAAGATACCGAATATTTATGCTTTTTATGGTACTTGCCATTGACTCTGGTGCATCATTTTCACTATCACCTTTTCAGGCTTTGGAGTCGATGTTGTAATTTAAGCCCCAAGATAGTGTGTGCCTCGCAGCAGCAAAGTTTAAGCTGAAGCGTATATATTTAGGGCAATATTCATGAGTCAGGAAAAACATATTAATCAAGCTGAAAAGATGAATCCAGAGGAGGATGCGCCAGAATTAAGTCCAGAGATGCTGGATAAGATTAAACACCCGCCCAATATGGAAGATGTGTTGCGGGATCTACCGCCGGAAGAACTTCGGGGTATGCCTGGTGTGGTACCGGAAATGCTTGATGAAGCAACCGAATGAAATAATTAGTTTCACCAAAGACAAGTGAGGATACAATTGAAACCGCTGTATCCTGCTGCCCACTTTGTTAGTGCTATGTTGCCAGTCATCTATTCCGACGAGTTTCTGGAACACAAGACTGGATATTTCCATCCAGAGAAGCCAGAACGGTTAACAGCGATCGCTTCCGCTATCAAAGAAGCTGCGTTTGCAGAACACATTGAATGGCGATCGCCCACACCAATACAAGAAAAGCAATTGCTGATGTCGGTGCTAGAACAAGCCCACAGCCAACGCTATATTCAGAAAGTCAAAGAAATCGCTTCTACTGGCGGCGGTTATTTGGATGGAGATACACCAATTTCCCCGCGCAGTTATGATGTGGCATTATTGGCGGTGAGTGCTTGGTTGGATGGAGTAGACGCTGTGCTAGCAACTCAAAATCCAGCTTTTGTGCTGGCGCGTCCGCCGGGACACCACGCAGAAAGTGATGCAGGGATGGGCTTTTGCTTATTTTCCAATGCGGCGATCGCTGCTTTTTACGCCCTACAACAACCGGGAATTCAACGTGTCGCCATCCTTGATTGGGATGTACATCACGGTAATGGAACTCAGGCGATCGTTGAAACTCAAGAGCAAATTGCCTACTGTTCCCTGCATCAATACCCCTGCTATCCCGGCACTGGCAGAGCAACAGAACGCGGTTTTCATGATAATGTATTAAACTTGCCTGTGCCTCCAGGTAGCGATATAGCAGTATATCAGCCATTGTTTGAAAAAAAGATAATGCCATTTTTATTCAACTTTCAGCCTGATTTACTGATTGTGAGTGCTGGTTACGATGCCAACGCCGATGATCCTTTGGCAAGTATGAATTTGCAACCAAAAGATTATGCTTTGTTTACCGATTATTGTTTGGGGTTGACTCGGAAAATTCTTTTTGGCTTAGAAGGCGGGTACGATTTCTCAACACTTTCGCAATCAGTTGTCGCCACAATTGAACGCTGTTTAATTTAGAATGTTGCTTCCCTGTTTTTTGGCAAAGAGGGGCATTTAGTAATGTGTCAATATTACAGGCGATCGGGGTCTTATCCCAGTTCTCGCAAGCGAGCCGCAAGACGTTAAAAAGAAAAGATAGAGCTTTTAATTTTTAGGAATTGCATACTCTAAGATATTTAGTACTCTTCCACTTAAATTTATTTTGTTATATTCTCTGATAATTTGCCCACCAAGCCTTTCTGGTATTCTGCAACTGGGGATATTTGCCTTATCAGCACAATAAACAAGATATTCAAAATCTAAGTTTTCCTCTGCCCATGTTTTGAGTGCGGTAATAGTCTCTATTCCATAACCTTTGCCATGTGCTGATTTCTTTAGCCAAATACCAAGTTCTGGCTCGTTGCTATTTATTTCGTGGATTCCCGCCCACCCCAAAAACTTTAGTGAATTTTTCCTTAAAATAACAAATGCAAGATTTTCTCCTTTTTTTATTTCGCGTAGTGACTCGTTAATAAATTCTTCTGTATCAGCGATACTTTTAGGGGGATTTGTATACAAATAAGTACTAATTTTATGATTAAATTCCCTAAAAATATCTTCTTTGTATTTCATTGAAATAGTCTGCAATAATAAGCGATTTGTAGATATTTCTAACTGTAATAGTTCCATAGTTTTTGGTTTTATTACTTTATGTTACCTCGTTTACTAATTTAGGAAATCATACTTACGTGAGTTTATGCTCAGGTAATTTTTACATAAAAATTTTTCAGTATTGCATTTTACCAAATCATGCTATGCGTTCATCTAATCTTCAAAAAGAAAAAGTCAAAGCAGCGTCATAAAAGAGCTAAAGTTTTGTTAAGATGCAAATGTTAGTAATTTCTCACCGAAAAACGTCAATCAGGATGTGGAGAAATAAAAAGTACTAGCACGATAGAGTTCGGAAAATAAAGTAATGACTACCTACATTTTCTTTGATGATGCCCTCCGGATGCTTGCCAACGCTTACTTACTATCAGCGGTGCTGCTAATGGCAGCTTCTGGTATCGGGTTAGCAGTCATCGAAACGATTGAAAAAACAGCACAACGCTAACCTCAGCCCGATTTGTAGATTTGTTGACAAGATCCTTTGAGTGCAGGTGTTCGCTACCGAGAAATCTTGGGAACACTAAAAGCATGAAGGTCTAATAATGTGGCTTTATTTACCTATATCACACATAACCCCTAGGTAACTGCACCGTTATTGAGACCCAAACTAAGGAACAAACTACAATGGGTTTATTCGATAAAATGTTCGGCGCACAAAGCCAAATCCCGGAAGCATTCAGTCCAGCAGAAGCCTTTGCTGCCATTACTTTAACTGCAACCACCTCCGACGGTTATCTTTCTGAAGAAGAATCGCTAAGTATTACTGCTACGCTGTCTCGGATGAAGCTTTTTAGAAGTTATCCCCATGAAGTAATGAGCAGGCTGTTTGACAAACTCCTAGGCATTCTCCAGCAGGATGGTATAAATACTTTGTTTGATACAGCTAAGGAATCTCTGCCCCTAGACTTACGGGAAGCAGCTTTTGCGGTAGCGGCGGATCTGGTATTAGCTGAGGGTATCGTTACTGAAGAAGAACATAACTTTTTAAATGATTTATATCAAGCTTTAGGTATTTCTAGCGAGATAGCTAGACAAATCTTGCAAGTGATGATGATAAAAAATCGGGGATAAAAGAGGAAGGATAGATAGGGAACTAGTTAAATAGATTGCAAATAGCTTATAAACTAAGAGTGCCAAAGGAGTAATCGCTTCTTTGGCACTGTTTTTGGCGTTATTGTTATAAGATTTACCGATAATGTTGGCGTAAGAGTTCAAAGGCTCGCCAAACAAGGTTGCCTCAGTCCTGATAATCTAAGAATGTTAACTACGGTACTTTATGTTTTTCACCAAAGAATTATCCAATTTAAAGAATTTTGTCCTCGCGCCACTTCCGGACGAGGTATTTATTACCAGAAGTTAATAAACGTATCCTTTGGAATACAAAATCTCTAGTACTATGCCCTGTTCTGCCACCTTAACCCAACTGGTTGATGTTCTTTCTGCCCAGCCTGTAAACTTATCTGAAGCTGAAGAAGCACAATTGGCGATCGCCATCCAAACGGATACCCGTCTTTTACAACCGGGTGAAGTATTTGTGGCTTTACGAGGCGAAAAGTTTGATGGACATGAGTTTGTGCCAATGGCGATCGCCAAGGGTGCAATAGCTGCTATCGTTGATTTTGAATACGAAAATCCGGGATTTCCTGTCTTGCAGGTAAAAGATACTCTCAAGGCATATCAACAAATTGCTTGTTGGTGGCGCGATCGCTTTCATATTCCAGTAATTGGGGTAACGGGTTCTGTAGGCAAAACTACCACAAAGGAACTCATCGCCGCAGTTTTGGGAACCCAAGGAAAAGTTCACAAAACTTATGGAAATTACAATAACGAAATCGGCGTCCCGAAAACTCTCTTAGAACTAACTTCGGAACATGACTACGCCGTGATTGAAATGGCGATGCGAGGTAAGGGACAAATTGCCGAACTGACGCAAATCGCGCGTCCGACGATAGGAGTGATTACCAATGTAGGGACGGCGCATATTGAGTTACTCGGTTCAACTAAAGCGATCGCTGAGGCAAAATGTGAGTTATTAGCTGAAATGCCCTCATCTAGCGTAGCAATTCTCAATCACGACAATCCCCTATTAATGGCAACGGCGGCGAAATTTTGGCAAGGCGAGACTTTGACTTACGGCTTGTCTGGGGGAGATGTCCAAGGGCTTTTGATTGATAACCAGACTGTGAAAGTCGCAGGGATGCAGCTGCCTTTACCGTTGGCTGGTCGTCATAATGCGACTAATTTCATGGCAGCTTTGGCGGTGGCGAAGGCTCTGGGTATTGATTGGTCGTGCTTGAAATCAGGTGTCGTAGTGGATATGCCGTCCGGGCGCTCGCAGCGTTTTGCTTTGCCCAATGATGTGGTAATCTTAGATGAGACATACAATGCTGCACCAGAAGCTATGTTGGCAGCATTGCAATTGTTGGCAGATACACCCGGAAAGCGGAAGATTGCTGTGTTGGGTGCAATGAAAGAATTGGGAGAGCGATCGCCGCAATTACACTCCTCGGTGGGAGAAATGGTGCGAAAGTTGAATTTAGACGGTTTGCTAGTCTTGGTTGATGGACAAGATGCGGAAGCGATCGCACTTAGCGCCAAAGGTATTCCATCCGAATGCTTTGCTACTCATGCCGATTTAGTTGCTCGATTAAAAGAGTTTGTCACAGAAGGCGATCGTTTACTTTTCAAAGCCGCCCATTCCGTAGGTTTGGATCGCGTTGTCAATCAGTTTCGCGTTGAATTTTGTAGTGAGCGCTCTTTGCGCTCAAATAAGCCTAGAATCTAATTAAACTATTTCCCTACCCAAAACTGCTGCAACGACTTAAAAAGTTTCACAAACATCTCTTCTAACCAAAGCAGCGCTGCATCAAGCCATTCGAGAATTCTCTCTAAAGGATGCTTTTCATACCCCATTGATGTTGCTTTGGTTTCTATCCAATCGGGTTTGGCCTCAATATCAGTTGTTGAAAAATGTTGATTTTGGGCAATTTCTCCTTTGTTATTCTCATTTCCCGCCTGGGAAATCTGCGATTCACTTCGTTTTGTGACGGTGACTTTTGCAGATGCTTTTTGAGTTCGGGTTAAGTCAGTTGTTGGTTCTTGGCGTTGTACCAACCCTGAACCTGGTTTTGATTTTTTGACAAACTTTTGGTAACTATTAATCCAGTTTTGTGGATACCCCACTGATTCATTGGCGGGTAAAGCCGGATTTGTTGTTGGCGATGCAACTTCTTCCTCAACCATCGGCTCAAAATCACCAAACAAATCACCCCAACTCAGCCAAGGATCTGCTACTAAATCCTGGTTTTGCAACTGACGAGTGACGGGTATAGCAGTGATTGGTAAAGATTGGGAAACATTTGCTGGTGGGGATGAATCGAGTTTTTTACCAGTACGTTGTCCAAAAAAGTAATTCAGCGCCGCTTCGATTATCGCCTGAATTTGGAAGCGATCGCTTTTGATATCATTAGCAGCAACTGTTAGTTCTTTGCCGTAAAGAAATATGTCTAACTTAGTTTGGGCAACTTTGATAATTTCCTGGCTGCGTTGTTGCACAGTCAGTTTGGCGCGAGACAGCGGTGTCAAAGCATTTGATTCCAACTTCGCCAACGATGCGTCGAGAAATGCTAACACTTCGTCACGATTTACTAAAGATGGAGACTCAATACTTTCTTCTGTTCCCGTCGCTTGAGGTAGCTCAAGCATTTTGCTATTATCACCCGAGGTAAGCTTTGTCAACAAACGCTCAATTTCCGGTAATATTTCTGTTTCTTTTTTTACTGTAGCCAACTGCCAAGAATGCCAGTAATCTGCAACTTCGCCAATAATCCTATCTTGTAATTTTTCCTGCTGCTGACGCGTCAAAATGTCGAGAATTTCATTTTCGGCGGTGACGAGTACCAGATGACGATTTACCAGTTGGGTGGCTATGCCCTGCACTGTGGGATGATGTCGTTTGAGGGTATCGGCTGACTTTCGCTTGTCAGGTGAGGAATAAGTAAGACTGGAGTTAGTTGGAAAGTGTTTTTGAAAGGGTTTAAACCACAAAAACGCGAATAGTTTTAACGGTTCAGTTTTGGTTACTTCCTCTGATGGCAGATTCTCTACTGCCTGTAGCACTCGTTGAATCGGGGTATCAACGGCTGGGGGAATTTCCGGTTGAGAATTAGTATTATTTGCTTCTAACTCTAGCCTGGTTTGGGTTTCTTGAGCGTGGAGTTGTTTTCCTGCTAATTCAACGGCTTTTTGCATCAGCAGAAATACGGGATAAAGTAGTGCTTCTAATGACCAACTTGTAGCGACTTGTAGATGTCGAAAAGTGCGCTCAATGCGATCGCCCAAACGCCGAGATTGGCGATGGACAAAGTTAAAAAGTCTGCTTTGATAACGACTGGAGGAAGCAGAAGGCATAGTGATGAACTTTTATTAAGCGCGTTGTTATTTGTTCTAACTTCCGTCAAACAATAAAAACGACAAGCTGTTAATTATAGTAAGTGCCATCATCTTAGCGAAAATATGACCTCCCCTGTACTCCCCCAGACTAAATTGATTTCGGCAGCAATTGAGAAACTGCGCTCTTTTTGTCAAGTGAATGTTCAGTCCTCTTGGCTATGGACAGAAGCTGATTTTGCTGTGGCGGATATTACAGAATCAGAGTTGTCTGTTTGGACACCTGCCCAGTTAAATACTAAGGGACATGTTGCTTGGACAGGGGGGCGAAAAGTACTATGGCTGGCTCAAAAAGTGGTAATTCCCCAGGATTTGCATTCTTTTCCTTTGGCTGGGTTGTGTTTGCGACTGGCGCTGACTTGGTGGGCGGATTCTGCCCAGGTTTATGTTAATGGTGAGTTGGCGGTTGAGGGAGATTTGTTTGATTGTTCGCCAAGGGTGTTACTTAGTCGCGGGGTGACACCAGGGGAGGAGTTTATTATTGCTTTGCGGTTGACAAGTCCGGGACATTGTGATGGGGCGTTGGTGCGATCGCTTTTTGTCTATGAATCTATTGATGATAATCGTCCAGATCCGGGTTTTGTGGCTGATGAGTTGGCTGTGTTGCTGTGTTATTTGGAAAGGTTTGCGCCGGATAAGTTGGATGTTTTGGCGGGGGTGGTGGGGGAAGTAACGAACCGCAGAGGCGCAGAGGTCGCAGAGGAAGAGGAGGAGAAGTTTAGGAAATCACTGTTGTCTCTACGCAAGAATCTTGTTGAATCGAAAATTGAAAATCTAAAATCGAAAATCTATCTGCTGGGTCATGCTCATTTAGATTTAGCATGGTTATGGCGGGTGAGTGAAACTTGGAAGGCGGCACAAAGTACTTTTGAGTCGGTTCTGAAGTTGCAAGAGGATTTTCCGGAGTTGATTTTTTGTCATTCGACTCCGGCGCTTTATGCTTGGGTTGAAGAACATCGTCCGGATTTGTTTGCGGCGATTCAAAAGGCGGTAGCTGCTGGGCGTTGGGAGGTTTTGGGCGGTTTTTGGGTTGAACCGGAACTTAATTTGATTGGTGGTGAAGCGATCGCGCGTCAGTTATTGTATGGTCAGCGCTATATACAGCAAAAATTCGGCAAGCTTTCAACTGTGGTATGGGTTCCGGATACTTTTGGTTTCTGTGCGACTTTACCGCAGTTTTTCGCGCTTGCTGGGATTGAGTATTTTGTGACTCAGAAGTTGCGCTGGAATGATACTACTAAGTTTGATTATGGGGCTTTTTGGTGGCGATCGCCTGATGGCAGTGAAGTGTTCAGTCTCATGTCTGCACCTGTCGGTGAAGGCATCGATCCGGTAAAAATGGCATCATATGCTTGTGAATGGCAAACTCAAACTGGTTTACAAGATTCCCTTTGGCTTCCCGGTGTCGGCGACCACGGCGGCGGTCCCACTCGTGATATGCTAGAAACCGCCCAACGCTGGCAAAAGTCGTCTTTCTTCCCGCAGTTAGAATTCACTACAGCAGAAAAGTATTTGCAGCAGATTAAGCAGACAAGGCGACAAGGGGGACGACTTGGGGACAAAGCAATTCATAACTTGCGTACAGACGCGATTAATCGCGTCTCTACAACTTCGTTCCCCGTTTGGAATGACGAACTTTATCTAGAATTCCATCGCGGATGCTATACCACCCACGCAGATCAAAAACGTTGGAATCGTCGTTGTGAAGGGTTGTTGTATGAAGCTGAATTATTTGCGGCTTTGGCGACAATAAGTTGTGGGGTGACGTATCCGAAAGCTGAAATAGAAGCGGCTTGGAAAAAAATATTATTTAACCAGTTTCACGATATTTTACCTGGTTCTTCGATTACTGAAGTTTATCTGGATGCACTTTCAACTTGGCAGGAAGTGGAACAAGTTGGAGGGAAAATATTGCAAGAGTCATTGAGTGCGATCGCATCTCACGTTTCTCTACCAGAACCACCACAATCTAACAGTTTACCCGTTTTCGTTTTTAATTCTCTCAATTGGCAGCGTTCTGAGGTAGTTACCGTTGCTTTACCAATCGCTGGTAATCAAGAATGGCAGATTTACGACGCTTCCGGAAAACAGCTTGACTCGCAATTAACTGAAGCATCAACGCTGCTGTTTCTCGCCACCGATATCC
>CAXTNZ010000210.1:0-1109 GCA_964245695.1 uncultured bacterium
CCCCTACCCCCATCTCCTCCTCGCCGGATATTCCTCAGCCAAAAAACTCCTGGACATCAGGAAAAAGCTTGCTGGTGGGATTGGCGCTGGCTGGCGTTGTTGGTGTTGGTTGGTTGGGAACGAACTGGATACTGTCTCGTGGCGGAGGTTCTTCACCTGAGACGCCGCAACCCACATCAAGCGTGATACCAAGTAATAACCAGCCAACCGATCCGCTGGCGAAATACTCACCCGAAGAACGCGCACGTAAAGAAAAATTACGCGATCGCCGTCAACAGTTAGGTATAGATTTCAACTTTTACGTTAACTTAGTAAATCAAGTCTTTTGGGAGAGAAATCCCAGCTTAAGGGGACGCAGACTTAGCGATGGTGCTGAAGATGATAGTTTGCGGGCTTCTTGGGATAAAACAGCTGCCGAATTACTAGATAAACTTGCGCCACTGAGTAAAAATGCAAGACAGCAATTAGGAACTTATACAGCCGCAGAACGCGATCGCTGGAAAGTAGAAGTCAATCAACTCAACGTTGGTAGCCGTTCTTTATATGATTTAGGTGATGCCGAATTTTATCAGCAATTTCCCGAACAGCGCGGTAAAAATTTCATCGAGAAACCCATCGGACAAGTTTGGCAAGGATTTGTTAGTGATAAACTTCAGGCGATCATTGCAGGTAGCGCTTTCCAGAAACTTGTATTTGATCAAGGTGCAAAGGGCAAAACAGTCAGTGGAACTCTCAAAGCTGCTGATGGCAAAGTATTTATCGCCGAACTTGCCAAAAATCAATTGATGGATGTGAAACTACAAGCAAATTCCCGAATTTTGCTATCAGTTTATTCTCCCTCTGGGAAAATCAAATTTTTAGAAGATTCTACAAAACGTACTTTGTCTACCGAACTACCAGAAGACGGATATTATGAGTTTGTTGTCGTCTCCACAGCATCACAACCAGTAGATTATCAACTCAGTATCACAGCCGAAAATCCCGCACCACCACCATCACCGACACCAACACCCACTTTCACAGAAACACCCACGCCCACACCGACGCCGACACCGACACCGACCACAACACCGAACTCTACACATACCACGAGTAGAACGCGGTCAACC
>CAXTNZ010000210.1:1119-12967 GCA_964245695.1 uncultured bacterium
AACCACGACAAACACCACCCACTAGACCCCCACAAACTCCACCACCAACACCAACACCTACACCAACCCCCACGCCCACACCCACGCCCACGCCCACACCGACACCGACACCGACTCAGACAAAACCCTAGTACTTTACTGAGTCCTGTCGTAGTAAGCGCTTAAGCGCTTAAAAAGCCATAAATCGCTTACTACGAGCCATCAAAGTATCATTACGGTCTTGGCGGAATGCGAAGCACTTGCCCAGGTACAAGCACAGTTGGGTCAGGTCCAATCACATCTCGATTAGCGTCGTAGATGACATTTAACCGATTACCATCTCCATAAGCTTTCTCAGCGATTAAGAACAGATAGTCACCTTGTCGCACAACATAATTTTCTCCAGGTGTGGGAGTCGTGTATTCTGGCAGTATGGGAATGTAAAGTATCTGCCCAGGAAAGAGCGAGCTAGGGTTAGATCCAATCACATTTTTGTTGGCGTTGTAAATTAGTGTGAAGTAACTTCCATCTCCGTAAGCTCTTTGAGCTATCTGAGATAGATCGTCACCTTGCCGCACAACATATGTTCTGCTAGGTCTGGGTACTTGAGTTGACGAAGGGTCGAAATCCTCACGTAGGTTGGGCAACTTCTTCAGAAAACTGATACTTGGTGAGAAAAAGTACTCACCCCCCTTGGGTGTGACAAACGTTCCAAAGTTCACATCGGCTTTCGTGGTTTGTTGATCCCGCTGTTTTAACCAGTTTTGCGGTGACTTTGGGTTTTCTCCAACCGCCGGGTCGCTCTGGTCAGGTTGAGTTTGACCGCTGACAGCATCCAATCCGGTTCTGTCGTAATTGTAATTTTTCTTTTGAGGATCGCGGGATGTACACATATCGGGTTCCAGGAATCTGGGATGGTTGCTCCAGAACCGCTGAATAAATTCAAACTGTTCCCAGATATCCGACTGGTAGCACATGAATAGCAACCCAACACCACCCGTAGGCAGCTTATCGAGGTTGCCAAAGTCACTAAGCTGTCCATAGCTGACAGCACGCCGCGCAATGCGATGTCCAAGCTCCTCTTCATTGCTATCAGCAAAAGGTCCATCTTTTCTGACCGATTCCAGTCGGGGATTAGTCTTGCGAGTATGCGCCTGAAACGGGCATTTTAGACCCAATTTATCCTGAGAATGGTCAAAGTCATTTAGGTTAGTACCCCCGTCTTGGGACTGGACAACAAGTGGAGTGCCATCTTCAAAACGTCCCACTGCCATTGCACCAGCTTGCTGAGGAGAAATCCCCAATTTTTGACCCAAAGCAACTTCAGCTTTCTTAAATCCTTGAACATTTTGCTCAAGTTTGCGAAAAACAAGAAAACTACCAAAGCTCACATTTTTAGTGCCGAAGGGATCTTGAATCAGCACAAGATTGGGTGGAGCGCTGAAAAGTCTTTTGGCGGTATCACCTTGTTCTTGATCTAAATCTTTCTTGAGAAAGAGCGGGTCGCCGACACCATCTGTATAACCAAAATGCTCAACAACATTCCCTTGGCTATTCTCTTCGCTAGTATTCTTAAACTTGCGACGTAGTATGATTCCTGGCTCAACAGCGGCTACCGTAGCAGTGTTCTTCAGCTTGTCAGTAATTTCTGATTGTTTTTTCTTCACATCATTTAAATTATTGGCAGCTATGATTATCAATGCATCAATTTCCTGCTGATATCCAGGCTCCCAAGCGCTAACTGGTGGGTCTAGAAGTGCATACTGTCGCGTCTTCATACCGTCTTGGAAGGCATCAGCGTAGTCATCTTTAAGTTCTTTGTCGTTAGCTGTTTGTCGTTTCTGAAGATTAGGAGCTTTTGGCTGAATAGAATTAGGTAAACCCAGTTTTCGATAGCCTGAGGAAGATAAAGACAAGTGTACAAATACGCCTCCATCAATTTTGTTATTCCTCCAAGCAACAGCATCATCTATTTGCTTCTTAGCTGATGTAATATCTTGGGCAATTTGAGCAATTTGTTGCTTGAGTGCTTTAATTTTGTCCAGATTGTTTTTGGGAAAAGTCAAGAAAATGTGTACGGAATTGTTTCTTCCATGTCCTTTGAGAATATTACCTTGCAAGTCTTGAAGAACATCTTGATACTGTGGGTCGTTCTGGTCAATTGGTTGTTTGTTTGAATTGAGGTCTAGTGGCATTGTCTACTCCTTAAATCAATCAGATGCTGAGTTGTATGGTTTCGCCAGATCACTTGGTATTTTGGTTTCATTCCCGACATAGGAAGTCGGGAAGGACAGCAAAAAGTTGATCTCCTGATGTTTGGAATTACAGTTCTTTAATGCGAATGTTGCGGAACTGAACGACCTCCGTATGGCACTGCAAGCCAATGAAACCTTCTGAACGCTTCTTCTTACCGTCGCTGGGAGCGGCAAATTCTAGGAGTTCCGGGAAGGTTCCTGCACTAACCAATTGGTTATTCAGTTTGACTTCAATCTCATTGCCTTGAACTGTGATTTCATAGCTGTTCCAGTAGCCAGTATTACCATTGCGGGGGCTGATTACCTTAGCAGCCCATCTTTGAGCAGGGAAAACCTCGTATACTGCACCCGTCTTGTGTAAGGGGCTACCGTAGATGTTGTTGGGAAAGTCGTAACCGCGATCGTCGATTTGGATTTCAATGCTGGAGTGATAGAAGAAGTTATTATCAAGAGCCTTAGGTTCTGGTGTTCGCAGGAAGATACCAGAGTTGGCTTCAATGTCAAAGGCTTTCCACTCCAACTTGAGAATGAAATTTTTGAATTTTTTGCGAGTAAACCAGAGAACGCCAAGTCCGACGCTCTTATCACCAACACCTGCACCCAGCACTGGGACACTTTGATTTAGGACATCGAAGAAGTTTTGACTACCTGATGCCGCAATTTCCCAACCGTCAGCCTTGAAGTTGCCGCGATAAAGGCTTTCAAAGCCTTGTTCGTTGCCTACATTCGCAACTTCGGTGTAGCGTTCAATAATTGAGCGAGCAACCTTACGAGATAAAGCTAATCCTGTGGGGACGGGATTGGCTGAACCAACGGTGGGGAAAATCGACTGATCTACACAATAGGCATTAGATACGTGGTGGAAGCGACCATTAGCATCCGTGACGGATTTGGTATAGTCAGTTCCCATCCAGAGGGTGCCAGATTCATGATAGGTAGTTCCAGGTGCATCTTCGCCATTGTCTGTTCTATAGTCGTCTTTTTCTGGTTGATATTCTCGGTTCTTGTCCTCTTTTTGTTTATAGAACTGAATCGGAGCGTTAGGATTGCCACTTTTTGCACTGCCTGATGGCTGGTTAGCTAACGCCTCAATGAAAGCAAAAGCTGCTTGAGTCTGAGCCGCTCGAACAGCTTTGTCAGCATCCGTTTCAACTAAATTTACAAAAGCTTTAGGTACGCGCAGTTCTCGTCCATTCTCAAAGTACACATCATCGCCAGTGCCGCCGAAAGTATTAACATTCATCCAACTGACGTTGTTGTTGCTAGCAATGGGGCTGGTTCTGTCGCCAAAAGTTTCTCCAGTGGTACGAATGCCGATAACAACTCTGTCCCCCAGCCCTTTCTGGGCTTCGAGAATCGACTGCACATCATCTAAATTGGGTACCATTCGGTACAGAAACTCTTCTGGATTGTTAGCGGCACCGGGGAAGGCTCCTGTATTCACATTGGGAGCAGCATAAAATTGAAAATGGAATTGCCCTGCTCCGTGTGATGTCTGAGTTGAACCTTGAACATGCAACGCAGCAGTCCTCAACGTGGTATCAGTTGCTGGGATTCCTAGGGCATTTCGGGAGACTTTCCAGACAAAGTTACCGCGAACGTGGGACATCAGGTTTCGCCCCATTAACTCTCCACCAGGCGCTAATTGACGGGGACGCGGGAAGGAATTTAAAGCTAGACGTGTGGAGTTGATGGTATTGCCAGCGATGATCACTATAGCACTGGGCTTGAGAGCCAACCTCACTACACGAGCTTTGCTCTTATCCTTCGGCGCAGAGGGATCGACCAGAGCAACCACAACCTGGGTTACAACGCCATTGACTGTTTCTAGTTTGATAACTTCAGCGTAAGGAACCAGGAATAGCTTACTTGATTGATCTGGTTTCTCTTTGGCTTCGCGGATGGAGTCGAGTAATAAGGGTAGGCTGCTGAACTTATCGATGCTGAACAAGCCAGAAACCGGTGACTCACCCTGCACGGCGATTGGCGGTGGCAGTACTGCTTTGAGAGATGGGACACGCTGCTTTTCGATAACGTTCTTGCCGCTTTTGAACAACGCATCATACAAAGAGCCGTTGATAAAGTCTTGGACAGGATAGGCACCGATTTCTCGCTCAATAAACTCATATCCATCAGATACAGACCCATCTGGCTGAGTTTTGCGGAATAGATACTCCTGAACATCCTTAGGCCACAGCCTATCGCCATTTTCATCGACTTTCTCAACATCAGCATCGACTAAACGTGGTGTCCATCCTCCCCAGAAGAGTGATTTGCCACCTATACAGCGATGGTGTTGGACAAAAGAAGAACCCCGCACTTGACCTGGATCAACCAAATCTTCTGCCACAAGCGAACCAATATTGCCTACACGAGTTAGGTTTTGAACATGTTCGCTAATCAGAAATGGACCAGACTCTAAAACCAAAACTCGTGGGGCTTGGTCTGGATTTGCCGTCCGGCGACCAAACTCGAATAGCTTGGTAGCGGTGTATGCACCATACATCCCTGAGCCAATTACTACCGCGTCGAACTCACCACCCGCCTGTGCTGCTAGGATTTCTTCCCAGGTATTGCAAACAAAACGAGCAACTGCATCTAAAGAAAAACTCGTTCTTTGGATGTCTGGAGGTGGCTGAATTTGCTGTCCAGAATCTACTAATCTATTCAATGGCATTATGATTTATTCTCCATTACTACTTTTTCGGCACTTGTGAAGCTTTTCTCTTCACCCAAAGTGATCAATTTCGAGTAACCAGAACTTACGCAGAACCTTTATAAGCAAGATAAACATTGCCCTTTACGCCTTTAGGTTTAGCGTTTGAAGGACCTTCTTTGCGTAAGTTCAACAGAACGTATTAAGAGATGCGATTTTTTGCTCGCTCTCTTTCATTTACCTAATAGGTGAAGCTTTCTTTGACTTATGCAGTTAGTGGGGAAGTTATAGTTGAAAATTTCGGATAAAATATAAAAATACATTAATAAAAATTATTTCTAATTTAAGCATCTATCAAAAGATATATTTTTTTATAGCGGTGTTACTGAATTAGGAATGAGCGCAAAATCACACGCGCTCTGGGGCAATTCATGAATTGCCCCTACCTAAAAATCACGGTTTCGGCTATTGTTTGCCTAAGTCCTGTGAATATGAAAAAAATTACTGTAAAAGTACTGAATATGGCACTAGTACCGCTGTGCGGAATTCAAAATTCAAAATTCAAAATTCAAAATGAATACAGCGTATGCTTTTCAGTGATTTTGGATGGTAGCTTTATTTCCGCCGTTATGTACTAGTTGGATTATTGCGACTCGCGCGAGAATGGCATTTAATCGAAATCTGTCGGCAAATCTGCATCGCGGTGATGTTGAAAAAATCGCGTAATTTGCGCTGGTGTTACACGTCCTAAAGATAATTCCGGAATATTATCTTCTTCAAAAAATCCTACTTCCTCCGTTTCAATGCTTGCTGAAGCAGAACCACCAATCAATTCACACATAAAAAACAACTTGTAGACGTAATGTAGAAAAGGTGGATGTCCTTGTCTATCTCTGTCATAGACAGCCAAAACTTTCACAGCGCGGGTTAAATAACCGGATTCTTCATAAACTTCTCTCACAGTTACTTCACTTGGAGAATCACCGATATCAGCCCATCCACCAGGTAAAGTCCAACAGCCGTCTACTCGCTCTTTAACTAATAATATGGTATCGCCTTGAAAGACAACTCCGCGCACATCAACTTTCGGAGTAGCGTAGCCGACATCACCAGCGAATAAATCCAGAATATAGCTTTGTTCTGTATTTGAGTAAGTCGATAAAATTTCCGCAGTAATTTCTTGCAATTGTTGAAAGCGCTGAATATCAAAAGGATTTTCGGAATAAGTCAAACCATTTTGAGCGATCGCTTTCAACTTTTGCGCCCATTCCAGCCATTTTGGTTGCACAACAAATCAATTCAAAATTCAAAATTCAAAATTCACGCAGGAAGAAAAGTAAAAGGTAAATAGATTGTCTCTTACTTTTACCTTTTACCTTTTTACTTTTACCTTGTTTGATTACGCTTCATCCAAAGCAACGATTCCGGGTAATTCCTTACCTTCGAGTAACTCCAAGCTGGCGCCACCACCGGTGGAAATGTGGCTCATTTGATCGGCTAAACCGACCTTTTCCACAGCCGCTACAGAGTCGCCACCGCCGATAATGGTGATAGCGCCTTTTTTGCTGATATCGGCTAAAGTGTGAGCGATCGCTTCTGTACCTGCGGCAAATTTATCAAACTCAAACACACCCATCGGACCATTCCAAATCACTGTCTTACAATCATTCAGGGCTTCTTGGAACACCTTTATTGAGTCCGGACCAATATCCAAACCCATCCAACCATCGGGGATATTGTCAATGCTGACGGTTTGAGAATTGGCATCAGCGGCAAAGTTATCTGCTACAACCACATCTGTGGGAAGCAACAAGTCAACACCGCGTTCTTTTGCTTTAGCTTCTAAAGATTTCGCTAACTCTATCTTGTCTTCTTCTACCAAAGACTTACCGACATTCAAACCACGGGCTTTATAGAAAGTGAAAATCATTCCCCCACCGATGATTAGCTTGTCGCATTTTTCCAGTAGTGCTTCAATCACACCGATTTTACTGGAGACTTTAGAACCGCCGATAATTGCTGCTAAAGGACGTTGAGGATCAGCGATCGCGCTTTGCAAATACTGCAATTCCTTCTCAATCAAATATCCCCCAACCGAAGGACTGAGATATTTAGTCACACCTTCGGTAGATGCGTGAGCGCGGTGTGCCGTGCCAAAAGCATCATTTACATACAAATCAGCATTTGCGGCTAGTTTTTTCGCAAATTCTGGATCGTTTTTCTCCTCTTCCTTGTAGAAGCGGACATTTTCTAGCAACAGAACTTGTCCATTTTGCAACGCTCCTACTTTTGCCGCAACGTCATCACCGATGGAGTCATCAGTTTTGACGACTTCTTGCCCTAGCAACTCAGACAAGCGCTTTGCAACCGGAGTTAGGCGCAATTTGTCATCCACGCCTTTAGGACGCCCAAAATGGCTGACTAGAATCACCTTAGCTTGCTTCTGCGTCAAATCCTGGATAGTTGGCAGCGCGGCGCGAATGCGAGTATCGTCTGTAATGTTGCCACTATCGTCTAGAGGCACGTTAAAGTCAACCCGCACCAAAGCGCGTTTGCCGGATAAGTCAGAAGCGGATAAATTTGCTAAAGTTTTTTTGGACATAATACAAACCTCGCGATCGCCTTTTTGTTATTTTTTGTAAGTAGAGCCATTCCAGATTTTACCGGAGTAAGGGCTACGCAGGTGAATCAGATGTTCAAAACAGTTTTATTTCCACTCGATCACAGCCGGGAAGCGCGGGAAGCCGCTGACGTGGTTGCCAACATCGTGCAAAAGTACGGTAGTCGCTTAGTGCTGCTGTCTGTGGTCGAAGAACCCAACCCAGACGCACCAACTACAGATCCCATGATGTCACCCGAAGCGGTTGCCAAACTGCTGCAAAGTGCCCAAGCTTTATTTTCACAGCAAGGCATTCAAGCCGAAACCATCGAAAGACAAGGCAACCCTGCCTTTACAATTTGTGACGTTGCCGATGAAATTAATGCCAATTTAATCATCATGGGCTGTCGCGGACTAGGCTTGACTGAAGAAGGTGCGACAGATAGCGTCACTACTCGCGTGACGAATCTTTCACCTTGTCCAGTGTTGATTGTTCCTTAAAAAGTAGAGACGCGATGTTCCTCGCGTCTGTACAGAATTATGAGTTAGGAATTAGTTAAATTTGTAGGGTGCGTTAACGCAGTGTAACGCACCAATTTCAACTTATTCAAAAGTATTAAAATCATTTAACACTAACACGCGCAATTTTGTAACGCGCTTAAATGTAACATCATTTGTTAAAAAAGGTTTACAGCCTGCTGCTAAAGCAACAGTAATTTGAAAAGCATCATTGTAGATTATATCTGGCTCTGATTTCAGCAGCATTGAATGAAGAGTGTTTCCTCATCAATTGGCACAAACTCAATGTTGTTATTGTCAGTCATCAACTCAATAAAATCTTGCTGTAACTCATTTTGTCCCAAACGATAGGGCTGAACCAAACATTCCGCTAAAGTAATAGGTGAAACAACACCCATCAGTGGAGTATTCCGAAGCGGTTTACCGCTCAAAGCAAAGATTTTAACGGCTGTTAGCGGAGCTTTCCCGTAGGATAGCCGTTACTACGTTAAGGAGCGTTTCTTGAAATTGAATTTTATCTTCTTTTATTCTTTCAATTAGACGGTGAAAAACTTGCTCGATTTCTGCTACTGAAATTCTCATGTTTATTTGCCCAACATCTGTATGTATATCTGTTACACTTTTATTTCTGTGCGGTTTATTCCCCCAACTTCTCAAACAACTTCGCCAAAACCACATTAGAAAACAAAAATCCATCGGGATCGCTTAACTTTAACCTTCCCCCTACAACTTCTACCCAATGTTTCTCAAAGTAGGGTTGCAAACACTTGTAAATCACCTTTACCTTTTCTTCCCCAAACTGTGCCGTCAACGCATCCAAACTTACACCCTCAGCCAGACGCAACCCCAACATTAAAGTGTCTAACAAAACTTCCTCGTTTGGTGTCACATCACAATCAATTAAACCCCCAGTTTCCACCCAAGAGTAATATTCCTTGGTTTTACGCGGACGAGTAAAGCGTTTCCCCTCAACATAACTCGCTGCTCCCATCCCAAAGGCATAATAAGAGCGATTTTCCCAATAAACTCGATTATGCCGGCATTGATGTCCTGGCTGGGCATAATTGGAAATTTCATAATGTTCGTAACCCGCGCTCGTTAAAATTTGCTGTGCCAACCTATACATGTTGACTGTGGTTTCATCTGTCGGTAAAGGTTGATCCCCAGGATTGTAGAAACGACCGAAAGCCGTACCAGGCTCAATGGTAAGGTCATATATAGATATGTGCGTTGGTGCTGTAGCCACCGCTTTTTCTAAAGAATATTGCCACCTATCTAAAGTTTGATGCGGTAAACCTGAAATTAAGTCTATGCTGAATTCGGGAACCCCCACCTGGCGAATTAAATCCACAGCTGTGAAGATATCAGTAATAGTGTGCGATCGCCCCGCAACTTGCAATAATTCTGACTCAAACGCTTGCACACCCAAACTTACCCGATTTACTCCACAGCGGCGATAGCCTTGAAGATGTTCTAAATCAAACGTTCCTGGGTCCATTTCCATAGAAATTTCCGCCCCAGGATAAATACCAAAACGCTGTTCTAGCGCTTCTAATATCCGCCGTAACTGTTCTGTAGATAGAAGCGAAGGAGTCCCCCCACCAAAGAAAATTGTTTTCAAAGGTAGACCAAAAGTCGCTGTAGCAGCAATTTCTTCAATTAATACATCAACGTAGTGAGATATACCGACAGATGTTTCACCCCGCAAGCGATCGCCTACCACAGACACAGGGAAATCACAATAAAAACACCGCCGTCTGCAAAAGGGAATATGTACGTAAGCAGAACTCGGCATCCCAAAAGCAATAACATTTTCAGCCATTTTTAGAGACAATTAAATTATTATTCTTATAATTACAAACTATGAAAATTAATAGACTTTTTACAACTTTTTATCTTTATTACAACAAAACGATCAAAAATATGAATATAAAACTCTTTGGTTATAATAATTGCAGATATTGCCTGCTTAAATCCCGCTTAGTAAGTAAATATTTCTGATTTTATCTTCCCGATGAAATAAAAAATACTGCACTCTTGCGGTTAACACAGTTGCAGGAAAACAACACAACTATGCTTGATGCAATTATCATTTTCTCATTCATCCTCTTAGCGGCGGGTATAGGGTACTACAGCACCGATATGATACCCTACGTCACACTAGACCGCGTTACCAATCTTGAGGCTTTACGCTTCATTGTTGCTGTTTTTGCTGCAATCATTGGCGGTGCTGTCGGCTTGCGATTCCAGACAGGATATCGCCGTCTAGAAGCACAAGTCCGGGAATTGCCTCTAGAAGTTATCTTAACTCGTGCCATTGGCTTGGTGATTGGGTTATTGATAGCAAACTTAATGCTGGCGCCTTTGTTCTTGTTGCCAATTCCGGCGGATTTCGGCTTTGTTAAGCCGCTAATAGCCGTTGTCGGTAGCATCGTGCTGGCTTATACAGGCATGAATTTGGCAGATACTCACGGACGTGGCTTATTGCGGCTGATTAATCCCAATACCGTGGATACGATGCTTGTAGAAGGAACGCTAAAACCTGCCAGTACGAAAGTTTTAGACACCAGCTGCATTATCGATGGTCGCATTGAAACACTACTAGAAACAGGATTTCTTGAAGGGCAAATTCTCGTCCCGCAATTTATCTTGCAAGAATTGCAACAAGTAGCTGATGCTAACAAAGACCTAAAGCGGGTGCGGGGAAGACGAGGACTAGAAATTCTTAACCGAATTAAAGAAGCTTACCCCGATCGCATTTTAATCAACCCAGCAGATTACGAAGATATTCCCACCGTAGATGCTAAATTAGTGCGATTTGCTCAAGAAATCAACGGTACACTGCTAACTAATGACTACAACTTGTCTAAAGTAGCCAGTGTTCAAAAAGTGCCTGTTTTGAATGTTAACGATTTAGTTAACGCTGTTCGTCCCTCATATTTACCTGGTGACTATATAGACCTGAAGATTCTCAAAGAAGGTAAAGAACCCAGTCAGGGTATCGGCTACCTCGACGACGGTACAATGGTTGTCGTTGAAGAAGGCAGTAGTTATGTCGGTGGTGAAATTAGAGTGGTAGTCACCAGTGCTTTGCAAACCTCAGCCGGAAGGATGATTTTTGCTAAACCCCAAGCTTCCGCATTAGCGTAAGGTAGATGGGTCGAAAAACTCGCGTTAAATTGTGCGATCGGTGCAGATTGACTGCACCGATTTTATATAGAGTAAAGTACGAAGAGGATGGTGATTGGGTTTTTATTTGCCATCAATGTTGGGATCAAGTTAGTCAAGATAACCCCTTTTATGTTTATGGGGGAACTTGGAAAGCTCGAAAAAAGTAAATGGTGCGTTTCATCAATAGTCAAATTTGATAAACGGTGCAGATTAACTGCACCGTTTTTTGATGAAATTAAAAATTTTTAGCTAAAAATTTATTGCTGCTTGTCACTTTCTTCTTGCGTTTGTAATTGTTGCAACTGCTCAACCGTTAACTTTGTCACTCTAGCTACTTCCTCTAATTGCATCCCACTATTAAGTAGATTTTTTGCAACTTCAAGTAAAGCTTCATTTCTCCCTTCATTTCTCCCTTCAGTTCTACCTTCTTCTAAAATCTCTTGATAAATTACTGACTCGCGCATAATATCAGACCTCAAAACTCGTTTTATGACCTCTTGATTTAATACTAAACCAGCTAAAATTGCTGTGGAAGCAGCAACATTACTTTGAGTTCTTGATTCTGTAATATTGTTAATTGTCCCTCCCCTACCAGGGGAGGGAATAATTCGCCCTCCTTCCCTCATAGGGAAGGGGGGACACGGGGTCCCCTCTGGGGATAGGGGGGAG
>CAXTNZ010000211.1:0-12756 GCA_964245695.1 uncultured bacterium
TTTTTCTTAACTTAGCTTCCCTGAGTCATTTTGTGCTTTTTAGTCTAAAGTCCAGAAATATGTTTGGCGTGATAAATAATATCGTGTCCGTTGAATTAACAGTAATATAAAACACCGCAACCTTCGTAGAGACCTTCCACGCTTTACGTCTCTACAAAAAATTCGTGATTCATACCTAAATTCAGCAACGCCAAATATGGCATTGCTGAATTGACATATGAACTCTTGTTTCTACCTTTGCGTCTTTGCGACGGCAGCCGCTACAACGGGGGGAACCCCAACGCGGCTGTGCTTCAAGTCGGCACAGCCGCCCAACGCACTGGCTCCGCAACGCGCTGCCTCGACTTTGCGTGAGCAATTCATATGCTGATTCAGCAACGCCCCAAATATTATCACATCTTCCCGATATCTGCCTTACATGTGCATAACTTGATTTGGCTCACACCTAAAACAATATACAAGGCAAGCAATACTTGCTGAACGAAAGTTCGGCAAATCAGGTATAACTTACCAATGCACATATTAATAATTTTATCAAGATGGCATATATGGCAGAAATTAAACGAAGTTTAGCAGTAGTTATCGGCATCGATCAATACAGGAATGACATCCCGGCACTGCAAACCCCTGTGAATGATGCTAAAGAAATCGCGGCTACTTTGGAAAGCAAATACGAATACCAAGTAGTGTTAATGTTGGATGGGGATGCTAACAGCGATAAATTCAACAGTTTATTGACGGCTTTTGAACAAGATAAACTACTTTTACCTGACGGCAGCCAAATTGAAATTGAAGAGACTGATAGACTATTTTTCTATTTTGCCGGACATGGTATCGCCCCACAATTAGATAGCGCTGATGGTCCAACAGGCTTTCTTGTTCCTCAAGATGCATGGATGAATAACAACAGCACTTTGTTATCGATGACGCGACTGCACGATGCTTTGCAAAAACTGCCATGTCGTCATTTGTTGATTATCCTAGATTGTTGCTTTGCAGGTGCATTTCGTTGGGCAGGTAACAGAGAAGCGGTGCGGCAAAATAGACCATTATATCGCGAACGCTACGATCACTTTATCTCTAGTTGTGCCCAGCAGGTAATTACCTCCGCAAGCGATGATGAAAAAGCTGCCGATTCGTGGTATCCATTTGGACAACGCAGCGAGCATGATGGACACTCTCCCTTTGCTGAGTTTCTCCTCAGAGCACTTAATCAAGAGGTAGATTTGACCCGCGACGGTGTACACACAGCAGGAGAGATATATCAGTATTTACGTAGCGAGTTAGGTAATATCAACGCTAAACAAACCCCAGGT
Source organism: uncultured bacterium (assembly GCA_964245695.1). Lineage (GTDB taxonomy): Bacteria > Cyanobacteriota > Cyanobacteriia > Cyanobacteriales > Nostocaceae > Hassallia. The sequence goes on from CAXTNZ010000211.1 coordinate 1,317, forward strand.
TATTATCAACTTAAAAGCCACGATAAAGGTCAGTACATCTTTCCCATTCCTAGTTTTGACCGCAATGATTTAGCCCCAGCACCTGCAATTTCCGAAAAAACTAATCCTTATCGGGGTTTAAAATCTTTTGAAGAAGAAGACAGTCAGCTATTTTTCGGCAGAAATAAATTAATTTCCAAACTGGCAAAATTCATGATGAACCAGCCGTTGACGGTAGTGCTGGGTGCTTCTGGTTCGGGAAAATCTAGTTTGGTAAAAGCGGGACTAATTCCATATTTGAAGCAAGGGACTAGGGAATGGGAGGAAAGAATCTCTTATTCCCATTGCCCATTGCCTATTACCCATTGCCTATTGCCCCAAAAATGGCGCATTTTGGCTCCCGTGCGTCCGGGAGAATCACCTTTCACGGCTTTGAACAAAACGCTGGACAAGGAAAATTTGCCAATTTTTGCGGAACCAACCAAAGCTTTTGAACAAGAATTACAGAATTTGTATCAGAGTGTAAGTGAATGGTGTCGTTTGAATCCTCAGGCAAAATTACTACTGGTAATCGAGCAGTTTGAAGAATTAGTTACCGTTTGCCAAGATGAAACTGAACGTAAAAAATTCTTTGAAGGATTGGCAAGAGCAATAAAAGCTTTTCCTGAGCAGTTAAGAATTGTGGTGACACTCAGAAATGACTTTGAACCACAATTTCGCGATACTCCTTTAGAACCTTACTGGGAATCGGGACGATTTGTGATGCCAAAGATATCGCGGGAAGAATTGCGATCGTGCATTGTCGAACCAGCTGCTGCCAAGGTAATGTATTTTGATCCGCCAAGTTTGGTAGACGAAATAATTGATGAAGTGGCACAGATGCCGGGAGCTTTACCGCTACTTTCTTTTACTTTGAGTGAACTGTATGTGAAATATATTGAGAGTGTCAGACTTGGTGAAAGAAATAATCGGGCAATTACTCAATTTGATTATGAAGAATTAGGGGGAGTGACGCGCAGTCTCACTAAAGCAGCAGATTTTGAATATGATGAGTTAGTTAAAGTTGACCCCGCTTACTCCCAAACTATCAAGCACGTAATGCTGCGAATGGTAGCGGTGGGTAGCAGCGATTTGACACGCAGGCGGGTGCTATGCTCGGAACTGGAGTATCCACAAGCCGAAAATACACGGGTAAAGTTGGTGATAGAGCGCTTTGTGGCGGCGCGGTTGTTGGTGAAAGGACGCGATATTGATAATAATGAGTATGTTGAGCCGGCTCATGATGCTTTAATGCGAGAATGGCAAAAGCTACTGAACTGGAAAAAACAAGAGTTAGGTCCTCTACTATTGCAAACAGAGTTAAGACCTATTGCAAATAAATGGGCAACCCAAAAACACGATAAAAAGGCTGTTGGTCTTCTATGGAATGACGATCCTCGCTTGCCGTTAGTACAGCAATTACTTAAATCTGATGTTGGCTGGTTGAATTTAACAGAGTTGGAGTTTGTCAAACGTAGCATCCAAAAAAGACGCAACAAGCAATTAAATGCGATCGCTATGTTTAGTGCAGTGATGATATTGCTATTGCAATTAACCGCTTTTGGGTTTATTCAACTTCATTTTTCGATTGTCAATAACAGTGCTCTTGAAATTAGGCGAATTCCGTTAGTTAGCAATTGGCAATCTTCTTTGCAGTCTTCCTGTCCTCAATTAGACAATTATTCTATGCAAAAACCGCAAACAAAAGAGGCAAATATAGCTCCAAATAGCTGATTTACACAAAACTACGATGTTTGCAATAGGCAAGGTATCAAATTATCGCCGATCGCTACATCTCCATTACTAATAACTTTTGCTAAAACTCCTGTCTGAGTGTGGTGAAACTGCTTTTGTAGTAAAGTCAGCAGTCCAATATCTCGTTCTCCAGTTTCTGGATGCACGTCTATATTTAAGCAGCGATTAATTCTGGCTGTAATCTCTATTCTGGCTATTCCAAGTTGCATTTCTTGCCCTACCCAGTCAAATTCTCCCCATGCGGGTACACCTTCTACAACTATATTCGCACGAAAACGCCGGACATCGATTTCTTGTTTGGCTAATTGACTTAAATTATCTATGGTTGCTTGACTAACAAGGGAAATATGCACTGCTTCTCTGTCAGGATAGCGAGTTTCTCGAAACATCCCTACAAATTGTAAAGGTGAGCGATTGCGGTTTCTAGCAGCAAGACTGGGATAAATTCCTGCGAGATAGCCAGTAAAAATGAGGCGAAGGGAGCTAAAGATACCTGTCAAAAATATGTCTGGAATCGTAGATGAACTATATATGTTCTAAATAAAAAATCAACCTCTAAATTCATCGGTACACTTTAGGGTAATTTATCCCACACTAACCCAACAAGTGGTTCCGCCTCCAAGCCCAATGGAAATGCGATAGCCTTCGGCTTAAGCTTCGCTTATCGCACTAAAACCGCAATGGCATATTTACCATAGGCGGTGAGGGTTTCTTGAGTGCTCCCAGGAAATTATTTCTCAGCTATCTGATTCTCTGGTTAAACTTATGTTAAGCAAACGTCCAGTTTGCTCCTCACAGAACACTATGCTCTCTTGTTGGGTAACCAGCAAGAGGGCTTTTTTATGTTAATTAGCCATTTCTACTTTAAAAGAGTTACCCTGGTGTCGATTAAGAGTGCATCCACCTAAAGTTAATGAAAAAACGCAAAGCATTGCTATTTACGGCGCTGTTTGCTGCAATAGTAGCGATGACGATTATTACAGGTCATAGCAATCCCCTACAAGCAGCCTCGTCAGTGGGCAAAGACACGCTGACGATGATTACCTCGCCAGACTATCCTCCCTACGAGTATTACGACACCAAGGGAGGGGAACGCAAAATTGTTGGCTTTGATGTTGATGTCGCTAATGCGATCGCCAAGCAACTAGGATTTAAACTCAAGGTGATGGAGTCGGATTTCAACGGCTTAATTCCAGCACTTCAGGCAAATCGGGCTGATTTTGTGATGGCGGGGATGACTCCCACCCCAGAACGCAAGAAAAACGTCGATTTCTCGATCATCTATTACGAAGCGAAAGATACAATTGTCGCGCCTAAAAGTAGCAACCTGAAAAAGCCTCAAGACCTTTCGGGTAAAAAAGTCGGTGTCCAACTGGGGACAATCCAGGAAACAAATGCTAAGAAAATTGCCCAAAAAGTTACAGGTATTCAGCTAAAGCAACTTAACAAGGTTCCAGAAGTGATTCAGGAACTCAAATCTGGGCGAATTGATGCCGCTATTGTTGAGGATACTGTCGCTAAGGGATTCGCTCAAGCCAACCCAGATTTAGAATTTAACGTTATTCCCGCAGCAGAGGATGCTTCTGGTTCGGCGATCGCTTTCCCGAAAAACTCTTCCCTGGTTGAACCCTTCAACAAAGTCCTTCAACAAATCAAGGACAAAGGCGAAGTGCAACAATTAGCAACCAAGTGGTTTTCTGTGAATACCGCCACAGATGCAGCAGCATCGTCATCAGCACCTTCTGCCAAAACTGGGTTAAATCTCGACTTCACCAGAATCATTCCCGACATACCCTTTATTCTTCAGGGAATACCATTAACGCTATTGTTTACTTTATTATCAGTATTTCTCGGTTTAATCTGGGGAACTGTACTATCTCTACTCAAAATTGCAGGCATCAAGCCGCTTACCTTGTTTGCCAATGCCTACACCTCAATATTCCGAGGCACACCGCTGCTTTTACAATTGGCATTGGTTTACTATGCAACGCCCCAGCTTACAGGTTACGATATTTCCGCATTGCAGGCGGGGGTGCTAACTTTTACACTCAACTCTGGGGCTTATATGTCGGAAACTATCCGGGGTGGAATTCAGGCGGTGGATAAAGGACAGAGTGAGGCGGCGATGTCTATGGGTGTTTCATATTGGTTAATGATGTGGGATGTGATTTTACCCCAAGGATTGAAAAACATCTTGCCCGCTTTGGTGAATGAAACCATCGGATTATTAAAAGATTCGGCGCTGGTGTCAACGATTGGTGTAGTGGAAATCTTACGCAGTGCCCAAATTATCGGCGCAAATAAATATATCTACTTTGAACCACTGTTGTTTGCAGGTTTGATCTATTACGTTTTAGTCATGGGTTTAACCTTTGGTGCATCCGCTTTAGAAAGAAGGTTAAGGCGAAGTGAATAGAGATTTTAGATTTTGGATTGTTAGTAGGGGCGGGGTAACTCCGCCCGTACAGAAAGCGTTGTTGATTATTTGATTCACCAATCCCCAGTCCCCAGTCCCCAATAATATGAATAAAGCAGTAATTCGCACAGAATTTTTGTGTAAATCTTTTGGCAAACTCGACGTACTTAAAGATATTTCGACTGAGATTTATCAAGGGGAGGTAGTTGCTATTCTTGGTCCTTCGGGTTCTGGGAAATCAACTTTTCTAAGATGTATGAATTTGCTAGAACGCCCTACGAGAGGACGAGTTTACTTTAATGAGCAAGATATTACCCAACCGAAGACAAATATCCTCAAAATTCGCCAGCATTTGGTGATGGTGTTTCAACATTTTAATTTGTTTCCCCACATGACAGTGCTGCAAAATGTGACTTACGCGCCGATTAAGGTGAAAAAAGTTGATAAGGAATCGGCAAAGCAGAAGGGGTTGGAGTTACTAGCTAAGGTAGGTTTGGCAGAAAAAGCGGATGTCTACCCGTCGAAATTATCTGGTGGACAGAAACAACGAGTAGCGATCGCCCGCGCATTGGCGATGGAACCGGAGATGATTTTGTTTGATGAACCAACTTCGGCATTAGATCCAGAAATGGTCAAAGATGTGCTAGATGTGATGAAAGCTTTGGCGCAAACGGGGATAACAATGGCGATTGTGACTCACGAAATGGGATTTGCCAGAGAAGTCGCCAGTCGGATTATGTTTCTCGATCAGGGGAGTTTGGCGGAAGATACTACACCAAACGAGTTTTTCCGAATTCCTAAATGCGATCGCGCCAAGCAATTTTTGGAAAAAATGCTTTAATTCATGTGATTTTCATACACTTGTGACAAAAGCGTCACATTTACTTAATCATTCACTTGCTAAGATTATCTCAAGCAAACTTATTGTTTGCTCCTCACACCATACCTTTGCTCTCTTGTTTGTTAATGGCAAGAGAGCTTTTTTATGGGATAAATTAGATATGCTTGTAACCAACAGTTGGAAAATTTTGTCAGAGAATTGCCGATGAGCCAATCCTCACAAAATCAGTTAATTCATCACCCGCAAAAACGAGACGCAGAACCACTTGTCCTACCGCCATTGACAAAAGAAACAATCCAGCGGGCGAGGGAAGGTCTTGCCTATGCACGCGATCGCCATGCCAAAGAGATAATTGACGAAGCGCTGTTGTCAGCCCAAACTTGTGCTGAAGGCGGTTGCGAGTACAAAATCAGCGGTGAGGTGCGGCGAAGAGTATTGCGAACTCTGATTCATACTCTTTTTCGGGTAAAAGTTGAATTTTCTGAACGCATTCCTACTACACCCGCGCTGGTTGCAGCTAACCATCTTAACCACATCGATCCATTTCTTCTGCTGTCGGAGTTACCTGCACGTCCCTACTACTACATTTTGGGCGACGCCCGCACACTTTATAACAAATGGTGGAAACGTCAATTTTTGCACCTAGCCAAAGGAATGATTCCTATACAACGTATATGGAAAGAAGAAATTGCAGTGATTGAGGGTGTAAAAGCGGGGCGTGAAGATTTGGCTGAGTTGGCAGCTGCTATTGAACAATATGTTCCTAATGGCAAATCAATAGAAACAATGCGACGCTTAGACCGTATCGTCCAAGGCATCTTTGCCCGTGGAGATGGGATTATGCTGTTTCCAGAAGGCAGACTTGGCAACGTTGAAGGTCAGTTGCACTTTCTCAAGCGTGGTGCGGCGATTTATGCATTGCGTGCTGGCGTTCCCATTGTACCTATAGCATTAATCGGCACTCAAAACTTGTATTTTAGAAAAGAATTAACTCTCCGGTTTGGCGAACCATTAATCTTCCCTCAATCTAACCGACCAAAGCCACACCAAGTGCAAGCAGTGCTTGATGAATTGCAAGCAGCGCTGATGTCTCTGTTGCCGAAAGATTATCGTGAACCGGATGAACCTAAGCCATTACGTTACTTCCTCAATCATCTTTTCTGGTAATATCTTGGGTTTGTAGTGAGCGCTAAAGCGCTCTTAAAGTTGAGGACGCGCATTCCTCACTACAAACTGCAATGCACCTATGCATTTCCTGATAGAAAAGGAATATTTTCCGCTGCAAGAGGTCTAATATGAAGCTAAGCGATGGAGCGCATCTGAGATTCCTATGAAAGCGATCGCCGGGGGACTAGTCACACTATTAGGCGTGGGAATGCTTATAGGTCAATGTTTTCACCCCGAATCTACAAATCAGATAAAAATAGAAAAATCGGTCAAACTCAAATAACTCTCAAAACGCTTCGTTTCGATACAACCCCTTACACAAGCGGGTTTTTATCACCCCAAGCTCTAAAATGTCGGAAAATACCTTTTTTTCCCGACATTTTTACCCAAACATTAAGTTTAACGACGGCTTTTACTATCGGTGGTATAGTATTTAAAATCACAAAAATTGCTCAGGGTTTTCTACCAGCAAACAATATTGAGCAAATCAAATGACAAATCACAGAATCATTACAAGCCCGTGTGTCGGTATAATCGCGGCAATATTATTAGTGAGTACTGCTTCTTCTGCGAATGCTTTTACAGTGTCTTTCGGAGGGGATGTCCGGTTTAATAATACACAGGATACTTCTCGCCTACCTAGTACCCCAAACGCTAGCGCTGCTAGTAGTAACTTTCTATCTAACTTAATAGACCCCTTAACCGAAAACTTTGAAGGGTTTGCACCAGGGCAAGTTTCTTCCTTTTCTCTAAACTTAGGCGGTGCTGGCACTGCGACATTTCAAGGAAAGGGAGATATAAAAAATGTCCCTAGTGGCACTTTTGGCGATAGCTTTTACCCAATATCAGGTAATCAGTTTTTACTAATTGGCAATAGGACAGATCCACCTAATGTCCCAGGCTCTACTTTCAATTCAATTGCTTTTTCTAATCCAGTAGCAGCTATAGGATTTTATGCTACGGGACTTAAAAATTTGCTGAATCAGACGTACTTAGAACTAACGCTAACAAATGGCGCTACAGAGGAATTAATTATTCCTAATGCTCCGATTGGTACTACATCAGCGTTGTATTTTGGTGTCATTGCTCAAGATCAGAGCGAACAATTCACTCAAGTAAGGTTTACTACCAAAAACTCTCGTATCAGTGGTCTTGGGCTAGATGACCTTACCGTCGCTAGTCTTGACCAGGTAAAAAAACCTACTCCGGTTCCTGAACCTTTGACAGTAGTAGGTTCGTTTATGGCAGCAGGACTTGGTTTAGTTCTCCGTCGTAAGTACAAGCAGGCTTAGTAAATATCTAGGTTAACAATCCGCCTCACTTTAGGAACATGGGCGGATTCTTGCTTTAATCATTCGACATTAAACAGGAGGCAAGGCAATAAGTTACGAAAACTTATCAACCCGCCCCAAAAGAAAGGTTTCAACGCCTATCGTGTACAAGAAAGCGGCGTGTAACTGTTGCTAGATGATACTAATTACCTATCGGGCGATCGCCGCAGGGAGCACTCTATCCAGGTGTCGGGGTTCTTTTTTGTGAAAATGTCGGTATATGTGCCTTTTCTCTAACGTCATCAACAATTGGTCTTCCAAGCCCAATTTGACTGGTCTGCCTGGTTTGCGCTTATGTTGCGAAGAGCGATAAGCTTCGCTTAAGCCTTCTCTTACGAGACGCACTCGCGTTCGGCTATCGCACTACTTCTAACATTTGACCAAAAGTCTCGCTTTCGCACACCACACAACCGTTTAAAGTCCTCTGGTTTTAAGTTTTTAACCTGCTCGTATGTCATAGATACTCCCCAATCTAACCTACTTCTCTGATGCTACTGGGCAATGAATGCTCATTGGTCTAATCATTCCCTGTTCTCTTGCCCAAAACTGACTCAAAAAGTGAATTTGTCGCAAACCAACAATTAAATTTAAACCTGGTACAAACAACCACCAAACCACAAGCGGTTCTTTCATTCCTGCTTGGCGGTATAGTTCGTTTACGGTTTTGTATAACTTAAACTGGACTATGTAAATCCAGACAATACCCAATAGCGAAAACCAACCAAACCATCCGGGAACATCTGGATCGAATATCCACAAAGCTTGAGGAACTGCTACCCCTAAGACAAAAGGCGCTAAAGACAGCGTACCTGACCAACCATAGCCGTTGTAGCGGCGTAATTCTTCTTGAATAATGAATTTATACCAACCGTAGTACAGCATAACGCTGACAACAGACAATAAAATTACTTGCCACAGTGGACGAGGTTTTCCTAAAGGTTTATCGGACATATTTATGGGTGATATTATTTTCGCTTAAATTTAAATATTTATATTAGCTAACAAATTGGTAATTGGTAATCGTTAATGATTAGTGCTTAGTACAATAACCAACAACTAACAATTACCAATTACCACTAAAACTTGAAATTACTAACTCTGCTGCTGTGGAACTTGTGAGATTTGCGCCAACTCCTTCTCTTTATCTTGCCTACGTTTTTTGGCGTAAAGTTGAATAGTGGCTACCATAGCAATAATCATTGCCACAATCACCCAAACGGTAATATCTGTAGGTAGATTATTCTTGAACACAGCCAGCAATACAATCACTACTAACATCAAGCTGGGTGCTTCATTTAAAGCACGCAACTGTTGACTACTCCAGCGACATTCATCTTTTGCTAACTGCTTCATCAAACGAGCGCAGTAATGATGATAGCCAAGTAAAAGCGCAACAAATCCTAGTTTGACATGTAACCAAGGCTGTTTTAAAACTTCTGGTTCAGTAGTTAATAAACCGATCGCCATTGCTACTGTCAACAACATTCCTGGAGTTGTAATGATTCTGTAGAGGCGTTTTTCCATAATCTGATACTGGTTTTTCAGTATCGTGCTTGCTGGTTCCGGTTCTTGGTTGGCTTCAACGTGGTAGATAAAAAGACGTACTAGGTAGAACAACCCAGCAAACCAAACTACAATTCCGATAATGTGAAACGCTTTAAACCATGAATAAGCCATAAATCCTATTCTCCATTCAAGTTGGAATCGAATCACCGAAAAGGAAAGTAGGGACAAGCAGGACAAGGAAACAAAAAAGATAAGGAGGATGAGGGGGTTGAGGGAAAAATTCTTTACTTCCTCATCTCCCCCTACTTCCTCATCTCCCCCTACTTCCTCATCTCCCCACTCACCACTTTCTCGGTTTTCTTATATTGTCACCCAGCATCTGTACGACGGACAAAAGGCAAAAGGTCTTCAAGAATCGTCTCATGATAGTGTTCTTGAGGGTAATGCCCAACGTTATTAAGTTTTATTAATTCTGCATTTGGTACAGAATTGGCAAAATTTTGTGCTATGTCTACAGAAAGCCAAGGGTCAATTGTTCCCCATTGAATTAAAATTGGTTGTTGCCATTGTTTAAAGCCAGATTCTATTTCTGACATGGCTGGAGCAAGTTGTAAATTGCGGATAGTTGCTAAAAGACCACGACCCGGAGCAGAACTTTTCAAATAGGGTTTACGATAAACATCTAAATCCTTATCTTCGATGACGTAACGACTACCACCTTCTAAAGTTCTGTCAACTAATAGCGGGTCTTGAGTCATCATTTCACCTGCTAAAGGTAGACCCATTTGTTGAATTTTCCAAGGTAGTTTTGCTGCGCTGGAAATCGGTGTGTTGAGTATAGCTAAGTTAGCAATTTGTTCTGGGTGACGCAAGGCGTATTGTAGTCCTACAGAACCTAAAAATCCTTGCACAACTAAAGAAAAACGCTTCAGTTCTAACGCTTTGATGAATCCTTCTAAAGCCGTAATAAACGCATCTGGTGTGTAAGCAAAGTCTCTTTTTTCAGGTTTGGATGAAAAGCCATAACCAATCCAATCAGGCGCGATCGCTCTTGTACCCTGTTTCGCCAAAGCAGGCATGATATTGCGCCAACTGTAACTTTGTGACGGTAAGCCATGTAGCAACAACACAGGCAGTAAGTCAGTTCTGCCAATCGGTTCAGATTCGCGATAAAACCATTCTAGGGAATTTACTGTTATTTTATGTTCTTGTATTGACATGATAAAAAGTCTCACGCACTCGCAAGCAAAGTCGCAAAGATGAAAAGGTAGTTTGTTATTTAGATTACGTTTCGTTAGAAGTAATCATCTCACGAATCGCGTATGCTGTTGCGGGTGCTAGTAAAACGCCGTTGCGATAGTGTCCGGTGGCGAGGAGGACGTTACTAAACCCAGGTAGTTTACCAATAACTGGTGCTGGGCGATTTTCAGGACGGGGACGCAACCCAGACCAAGTGCGGATAATTGTGGCTGATGCTAACTCTGGGCAAAAGGCGATCGCTTGCTGCAAAACTTTCTCCAGCAGTTCTTGATCAGGTGGTATCTCATTACCAGTGGGAAACTCCACCGTTGCACCCACCCAGTAATCTCCCTCACCCACAGGGACAATGTGAACATCATCACCTGTGATCACCGGTTGAAAATCTTGATTCCCTAAACGATGCCCCAAGCTTACATGCAAAGCTTGCCCCAGCACCGGGCGAATATCAATTATTTGGTTTAATTGTGCCGTCATCTGTGAAGAACCAAGCCCAGCGGCGACTACAAACCAATCAGCGGTTATTTTACCATCTGTTGTCTCAAGTTCATGGCAAAAATCCGAGGAGGCTGGGCTTCCGTTTACAGTCACCCCAAATTTAAAAGTAACGCCGTTGTGCTGGGCAGCATCAACTAAAGCTAAAGTCAAGGCAGTTGGATCAAGTTGGCGGTCTTGGGGAGAATAAACAGCGTGGCTTATCTTGTCGTTACTTACCTGCGGACAGATTGCCTTTAATTTAGCAACGTCCCAAACTTCCAATTGCCAACCTTGAGAGTGACGAATTTCCGCCAGCTTTTGCCAAGAAGCTAAATTTTCTTCTTTCAAACAAAGGCTGAGAATTCCTTGGCGGTTAAAAGGGATTTTGCGATTTATAACGGCTTCTAGTTCGGGAATCAAGGTTTCGTAGCGTTGGATGCTATAGGAGCGCATTCGCCAAGCATTGCCCTTAATTTTCTGGCTGATCGCACCCATCAAAACGCCCAGTGCTGCCCCTGTGGAGGCTTGTGCAGGTGGTTGTCGGTCAATGACTGTGATTTTCAGGTCTTTAACTTGGCTAAGTTCATAGGCGATCGCCGCCCCAATAACACCACAACCGATAATGACTACATGACTCATTGCTTTTTCCACGGGGAGTGAGGAGGGGCGGGG
>CAXTNZ010000212.1:0-12754 GCA_964245695.1 uncultured bacterium
CTTTGCTACGAGTGCGACTTTGCGTGAGATAAAAATAATGTGGTTCATTTACCTGCAACTTGCTGTAATACGTATATTCCCCAACAGTCTCTTCGCTAAAAAAGCGTACTAGTATCCATTAATACTTAAATATTTAACCTTATATCATCCCCTGGATGTAAGACAAGGCAAAGCCGAAGATGGTATTTTTTTTTGATAAAGAACAACATTAACATTTATAATGAAAAGTTTATAAGTGTGAAAATGCTAGAGAGTTTTTTCATTTTGCTAAATAAAAATTTGAGAAGAAAGCTATTTGGAAAAAATAATATTTAATGAGTTAGGCACTGTACAAATTAACCATAATGTAAATTATAAAATTTGAGCAGTTCAGGCGTTTATGCACAAACCTAATTTGCACGTTACCAAAGCTAGCGCAGCCGGTCTAAACTTTCGGAGGGTTTATGCTTTAGTGCTTTCCATGCTCTCCTATCTAGGAATGAATGACCCTAAGCCCCAACCAAAATTTCAGTTGATTAAAAAAAAGGAATTATTGTCAGCTATATCGGTGCAGACTCAATCTATCGATGTAGTTATAGTAATTCTAAATAATTCGGAAAAGCGGAGAAGTTGGGGATATGAAGAAGGTCAAGTTTAACTCATAAAATAAAATTGTAATATTAGTTTTATTGCTTAGGGATGCAACTATATTTATCTACCATGTCTGACAGGAAACTGAATATGTGTTGCCCATATGCGGCAACTTTTGAAGGAATTATAGAACATGATGAGGGAATTATTTTAAATGTGAATTATGCCTTAGCAAAAATGACTGGCTATGAAGTGGCAGAACTGATTGGCAAAAACGGATTTGAACTCGCTACGCCAGAATCACAAGAATTGCTGAGAAAAAATCTTCTTTGTGATTATGAAAAACCCTATGAAATAATTATAGTAAAAAAAGACGGTTCGACTTTTAGGGTTGAACTGCAAGGCAAAGTAATTTCTTGCCAGGAGCAACAAATGCACGTGGTCGCTATGAGAGATATTACAGAACGCAAGCAAATACAAGAAGATTATCTGCGATCGCATTCGTCTTCACTGATGCAACTGGCAAAAAGCAAGACATCCCAGCAAGGCAATCTGAATGCGGCATTAAGAGAAATCACAGAAGCTGCGGCGCGATCGCTTTTAGTCCAGAGAGTTGGCGTATGGTTATACAACTCGGATCAATCACAAATTGAATGCATTGATTTATATGATGTTAGCACAAAGCAACATACCGTCGGTTTTTCCCTTTTAAAAGCAAATTGTCCAGCTTATTTTCGAGCTTTGGAAGAAGAACGTTGCATTGCAGTAAATGATGTCTTTAACGACAAAAGAACCCAAGAATTTGCCGAGTCTTATCTTTCTGAGCTTGGAGTAACATCGGTGCTGTATGCACCGATTTGGTTAGGGGGTCGATTGGTGGGGGTAGTTTGCCATCAACACGTTAGCGGTGTTCGCCAGTGGACTATAGAAGAAGAAAATTTTGCTGCCTCGATTGCAGATTTTGTCAAACTGGCAATAGAAACGAGCGAGCGAAACGCTGCACAGACAGCACTGGCAAAGAGTGAAGCGCAATTTCGGGCGATTTTTGAGCGTTCTTCAATTAGTATTGCGCTGGCAAATATCCAACAACAAATCGTAGATATCAATCCGGCGTTGTGTCAGATGCTGGGATACAGCCGGGAAGAGCTATACGGCAAGCGCTTCACAGATTACATTTTTCTAGAAGAATTGACGACGGATTTAGAATATCAACAGATGAAAGCCGGAATTCGCCACGGATTGGAGATGGAAAGGCGTCTTCGACATAAAGATGGTTCCTTAATTTGGACTCAGCTATCGGTTTCTCTGATTCCCGGCACAAATGGTGAACCTGAGTTTTTTCTCGCCATGATTGAAGATATTACTGAACGCAAGCAAAGCGAGTTGAAACTGCGTGAAAGTAAAGAGGCAGCAGAAGCTGGTAATCGGGCAAAAAGTGAATTTTTGGCAACCATGAGCCATGAACTGCGAACACCTCTGAATGCGATTATGGGCTTGTCTCAGTTGCTGCAACGAGAAATGATTGGCGCACTCAATGACAAGCAAAAGGAATATATAACTTGTATATATAACAGTGGTGAAGACTTGCTGGCAATGATTAACGATATCCTTGACTTGTCTAAGGTGGAAGCAGGCAAAGAAGAATTAATGCTTGTACCTTTGCGATTGCAAGAGGTATGTAATTATGTCATATCGAGAATGAGCGATCGCGCTTTAGAAAAAAAATTGCAACTGACAACTCAAATAGATCCACAAGCAGATATTTGCATTGCCGATGAGCGGAAAATTAAGCAAATGCTACTAAATCTGCTTAGCAATGCGATTAAATTCACTTCAGCGGGTAAAGTGTCGCTGGTAGTCAAAAAAGTAGCACAAGGCATTACATTTACAGTTTCCGATACGGGTATTGGTATTGACCCAAGTCAGTTTCAATTTTTGTTTGAACCGTTTAAACAGCTTGACTGTCGCTTAAATCGTGAGTACGAAGGTACTGGTTTGGGTTTAGCCTTGACGCGCAAGTTAGCGCGTTTGCATGGTGGAGATGTGACGGTAAAATCAACTTTGGGAGAAGGTAGTCAGTTTATGCTGTTTCTACCAGATCAACCGCAACTCACACAAGTGAACAACCAAAGGTGGGGACAAGGACAATCACAAGAAGTACCTTTTTTGCTTTTCCCCAGTGCCACTTTACCCTTCAATACCACAAATAAACGCATATTGCTTGTAGAAGACGAGGAAAACACTGCCATATTGTTGCAAGATTATCTTCAGACAATTGGCTACCAGGTGGAGAGAACCCGCGACTCAAACAGCTTTTTGCCCTGGGTGCGAAACTTTAAGCCAGATTTAATTTTGTTGGATGTGCATTTAACCGGAGATGTCAGCGGATGGGATTTGCTGGATGTTCTGCGACAAGTGCCTTTTTTGCAAGATTTGCCAGTGGTAATTATGACACCAATTGGAATGACTGTTGATCGCGATCGCTTGTGGCAAGCTGGTGCTAACGACTATCTCAGTAAGCCGATTGGTATTGTCCAACTAGAGTCAATCCTCATACGATATTTGGGTTGAGCGCTGTTATTTTTACAGCCATTTTTAGATATATGAACCACAAACATGAAACCTAACCCCCAGGGAAATTCAAAGCCTCTCTCCGACAGGGAGAGAGGCTTAAAAGACTTCTTGCATTCAATTCCCAAAAAATGAATAATTAACCGCAGATGAACGCAGATAAACGCAGATGAAACCCAGTTATGCAAGAAGTCTACTGATTATTACCTTGCTCCTCCCTCTCCTCATAGGAGAGGTTCGTCGAACTCACGTTATTTTTAATTCTCGATAAATTTGCCATGCTTTAACTATGTTTCCTTGCATGAGGGAAGCGACTCCTGACATTGCTTTTAGCTCAGTTATATTAGGGTTTTTGGCTAAACCAAGCTGGAGAGACTTTTGCGCTGTTGCGGGTTGCCAGTTATATAATTGGACAAATGCCAGATATGCGTAGGCGTAGGGATTTTCCGCGTCTAACTGAGTTACTTGAGTAAAAGATGCGATCGCATCATTGACGCGTCTCTGTAATACGTTTGCTAAAGCTAAAGCATACGCCCAATCTCGATTTTGAGCAATGCGCTCTAATCGATATGCCAAAGTTAATCGCCCCTGTACCAAATAATCCTGATTAGGGTCGTATTGATTAATACGTCCGATTTCCTCAAATGCTCTTTCCAACGCCTTTGTACCCTGGGATAAATCGGCTGCTAATTTCCGCAATTGCGTTACCAAATCTAACTCTGGGGCTGGTGTAGCGATCGCTTGCGGGTCGATTTGTAAAGTCACTTTTGGCACTGGGATAGGATAACTTTCGCCGGAAAGCCTGTTGAGATAAGTTGCTTCTAAGGTGTAAGTTCCTGGTACTGTATCAGCACTTGGTAGCATCGCCATCCTTTCAATTACCGACAAATGCTGATTTGAACTGGGATGTAAAGCGCCCATAGCGATACCGTGGTCATGTAACCATAGCGACTTTGGATTTTTCGTGTTTCGCCAAGTTAACATTACTAAGCTTGATTGTAGCTTTTGCGAGGAACCAGACCACTCGTAAGTTACAGGCACTGGTACTCCCGGCGGTGCTTTTTCTGGGACTGTGACTCGCGCTAGCATAATACGATCAGGAATTTCGCCCGCCACAAATTTTACTTCTACTGGTGGCAGCTTTTGATGATAAAGTTTGAGAATACTGCTATCGGGCAAATTCCAAGATTTATTTAGTTGGAAATCCGGTGATGTCTGCACAGCTTGAACTATGGTAGCTTGCGCTTCTGGGACTGAACCTTGCTCGCCAGTTTTGGTAAGGAACCAAGAAAGCGATCGCGCATCTTGCTCGACAAACTTTTTATTTGTCCCCACCTGACGCCCATAAACTTGAAAGTTCTCTAGCGCCCCATAGTAATTCAAATTATGCTGGTTAATTTCTCCGGTTGAGGGTAATACTCCCAGGGTAGAAGTTAGTAATGGTTCTGTTTGGATAATTTGGGAAATTACTGAACGGTGAGGTAACTCTTGTCCCAGATAAGGATAATGCTGCGTTTGCGGACTCAAAGTTTGTGTTATCCAACCACCCAAAACACCTGCAACAGGAAACAGGTTGAGCAACATCAACAATATTGCTAAACCAACAGTATAAAAACGAAAACGCTTTCCCCAGAGACTGCGAGAACAAGTCAACCCATAAGCCAAAAACAATGATAATACTGGTAAATAAGGCAACACATAGCGGTCATCTTTGTTAGGGTTGAGGCATGATAGCAGATAACTTCCTACCCAAAACAGCGCTAACCATTTGAAGTTTGAAGTGAGAATTTTGGCTTTTGTATGTTTGGTTTCTCCTCTTGCATGTCCCCAATAGAGTAGTAACCCAAATAAAGGTACAAGCAACAAAGGCAAAGAAACTTGATTGGGTAATTGATACCAATAATAAGTCCAAGCTTGCAGCGTATTTATAGGTGCTTCATGCTCAGCAATAGCAGAATCTATCGTCGCTCGTTTGCCAGAAGTGAGGATCAGTAGCCAATTGGTGCGATACCAGGGAGCAAACACCAACAGCGACAAGCACAAACCGCCAAGCAGCTGCGCTAAACGTCCCCAACGCCGTTGACGGATTGTCTCAAATCCTACCCAAGCGATCGGCGTTAACAAAAAGAATAACGCAGTCTGCTTGATCAAAAAAGCTAATCCCAAGGATAACCCAAAGGCTGCTGCCCAGAGGAGGGAGGGGAGGAGCGGAGGAGGGGCGGGGTTCCCCCGCTCGTACAGGAGTGGGGGAGATGAGAAAGCAAATTCCTCGTTGTCTCCTTGTCTCCTTATTTTCCTTGTCCCCAAGTCTTCGCTTTTCACTCGCCAAACAGTGAGGCAATAGAAACTCAAAGTAACGACAGCTGCCAGGGGATAATCTAAGAGAAACTCTAGACGAAGGCGATAAAGACCAGGCAAAATTTGACATAATGCAGCTGCCCATAAACCTACAGACTCCCTGAATAGTAATGCGCCCAAGCCATATACAGATAAAAGTAAAATCGCACTAAATAACAGCATCACCAAAGTAGCTTGATCTGCACCAGTACCAAAGATATTCTGAACAACAGCTGCAACAAAGTAGGTAAAAGGCGGTATTTTGGAAGATAGCATCCAAAAACTCTGCCACCACTCCCCATCCCCCCATTGGGGATTCTGCAATACTTGCCAGTAGTTCAACGTGCCGGTTAAGTACTCTGCTTGATCCCAAGCGGGAATTGAGCGATCTAGGGCAAACCAGATGCGATCGCACACAGCCCCTAGCAGCCAAATGATTCCTAAGATGAGCAGACTATTAAACCTATGTCGCTTATTTTTGGCAGGCATCTTCAGCTGGTCTTTCTTAATTTTTTCCTCATTTTTACATGAGGAATGTCCGCTTCGGCAAATATTTCTCCTTCTTCCTCAAAACCCAATTTTTGGTATAAACTCTTCACATACTCTTGGGCATTAATCACAACTTCTGGAATATCTTTACTGGCTATAACTAACAGCGCCTCTTCCATAATTTTCTTACCAATACCTTGCCCTCTAGCTGTAGACAAAACAGCAAGTCTTTCTATCTTCGCAATTTTATCATCCAAATATCTAATTCGCGCCGTTCCTACAACTTCCTCATTCAAATAAGCAATCAAATGCTCACAAATTTCATCTTTACCATCAAACTCTAAAGCTTCCTCTACCCCTTGTTCCTCCTGAAAAACTACTTTTCTAATTGCTTTAATATTCAAAAATTCTTCCGAAAAATTCGCTAATTTAATCACTAAATCACTCATCAAACTCTCTCTGCGTTCTCTCTCGAGGATGCGTTCTGAGCGGAGGAAACCTCCGCTCAGACTTTCCGCTGCTTCCTCTGCGGTTCGATTAAGAAATTATCACCATAGATAAACATATATTACTCATCAAAATCTCTTCTTGGCGCTCTTTGCGTCTTCTCCTTTCGGAGACGCTGCGCGAATGCGGTTCGTTTATAAAATTAAGGTGGGCATTGCCCACCCTACAAGTTTAATCTGCACCTTCAATTGGTGCAAAACCTTGACGCTGAATATTTTCCGTTACCGTGCGCGGTTCCAGAAATTGTAATAAGTAATCCGGTCCACCTGCCTTAGAACCAACTCCAGAAAGCTTGAAACCACCAAAAGGTTGCCGTGCAACTATAGCACCTGTGATGTTGCGGTTGATGTACAAATTCCCGACTTCAAACTCTTCTTGCGCTTGCTGAATGTGCGAAGGAGTTCGAGAATAAAGTCCGCCAGTTAAAGCGTAATTTGTACCATTAGCAACTGACAACGCCTCCTGGAAATTCTTCACTTTAATTACCGCCACAACCGGACCAAAAATTTCTTGTTGGGCAATTGTTGCTGTCGGCGATACTTCACTAAAGATAATCGGTCCGATAAAATAACCGTTATCCGGTGCTGACATTTCCAAAGCAACTTTTGCTTCTGCCTTGCCTTTTTCAATATACTCGCGGATGCGATCGCGTGCCGGAGCATCAATCACAGGTCCCACTTGAGTACTTGGTAATTCTGCTTCTCCAATATTTAGCGATCGCGTCGCTTCCGCAAAACGCTGCACAAAAGCATCATAAACCGGTTCAAGGACAATTACCCGCGAACAAGCAGAACATTTTTGTCCACTGTAACCAAACGCCGATTGCACAACCCCAACAACTGCCGCGTCTAAATCAGCACTTTCATCAACGATTATGGCATTCTTACCACCCATCTCCGCAATCACGCGTTTCATGTGCTTTTGACCGGGTTTAAGAATTGCCGCTTCTGCGTAAATCCTACAGCCAACTTCCTGCGAACCAGTAAAAGCAATCACATGAGTAGCCGCATGATTCACCAAATAAGCGCCGACCTGCGAACCCTTACCTGGCACGTATTGAAAAACACCTTTAGGTATACCAGCATCAACCAAGACTTCCGCCAACTTCGCCGCAATCACAGAAGAAGTTTCCGCAGGTTTAAGGAGAGTGCAATTACCAGCAACCAACGCTGCGACAGTCATACCACAAGCGATCGCCAGCGGGAAATTCCAAGGCGAAATCACCACCGCAATTCCTCGTGGCTGGTAAATATAGCGATTAGTCTCGCCTGCAATGTCGTAATTAACACCCTCATCTAACCGTTCCATCTCATCCGCATAGTAGCGACAGAAATCTATCGCCTCAGAAACCTCAGCATCCGCTTCCCGCACTGCTTTACCGACTTCCAAAACAATCCAAGCCGAAAGTTCCGCACGGCGTTGTTCCATCAAATCACCAGCTTTCCGCAAAATATTAGCGCGTTGCTTCGCCGGAGTTTTCCGCCAAGCCGGAAAAGCAGATGAAGCAGCTTGCATAGCTTGTTCAGCTTGTTCTACACTCAGAAGTCCGACTTTCCCAACAACCTCACTGTAATTCGACGGGTTAACAGAATCAACAACTTCCTGAGTTTGCACATACTCCCCATTCACCAGAGGTAAATACGTTTTCCCAAGTTGCTGACGAACACCTTGCAAAGCTACTTGCGCTTTCCTTCTTTCCTCCTCCTCCGCATAGTCGCTATCAGCAGCACCAAAGAAATTTGCCTCTTCTTCGCGCCTTTGCGCCTTTGCGTGAGACATTTCGACATTTGGCGGCGCTAACAGTTCCTCAACCGGACGATTTTCCATATTTTGCCGCAAAAACGAACTATTTGCCGTATTTTCCAACAAACGGCGAATCAAATACGCCATACCAGGAAGTAATTCCCCATAAGGAGAGTAAACTCGGACTCGATAACCCCTGTCAACTAAAGCCTTTGCTAGTTTATCGCCCATACCGTAGAGAACTTGCATTTCAAAGCAACGGCGGGGGACATTTAAACTTTCAGCTATGGCTATAGCAAGAGCTTGCGATCGCACGTTATGGCTACCAATCGCAGCATATACATATTGATGATTTTCTAGCAATAACTGAGTAATCGCCTCAAAATTCGCATCCGTCGCGGCTTTGTCGTTGTAAACTGGCTGTTGCCAATGTTTCTGCGCTGCTTTGATGGTTTCTTGATCCCAATATGCGCCTTTCACCAAACGAATCGTAATCGGATAGCCGCGCTGTTTCGCCCATGCGATCAAATCTTTGGCATCTTGCTCGCTATCGCGCAGATATGCTTGGATTGTCATCCCAATATCTGTACGTTGCCTAAACTCATCTTCCATCAACAGTTGTTTCAGGATGCTGAAAGTCAAGTCTTTGTAGGCATACTGTTCCATATCAAAGTGAACAGCTGCCCCCAATTCTTTAGCACGACGCAACAAAGTGCGAATGCGTGAACTTACTCGCTCCTCACTACCTTTAGCATCTAACGGGTCAAATTGCGAGTAAAACGCCGTTAACTTTACAGAAACCTGAATGCGCGCAAGTTGTTCGCCATCAGCTTCGTCAATTGCCGGAATTGTACTCCAACTTTTGGATGCTTCCACCAATTGTTGCATCAATTCCAGATAGCGTTCTAAATAAGACTGCGCCTCAGCTTCGGTAATTACCGCCTCACCAAGTAAATCGATGGTGAAAGCCATTTTTTCTTTACGCAGTCGTTCAACTGTCTTGATGACTTGTTTAATATTTTCCCCAGAAATATATTTATGCGCCAGAGTCTCAACCGCCGTCCCCACAGTTGTCGCCGCAACTTGTCCCGGCATAGAATCAGGGGACGCAAAGTTTAACATCCCCTTGAGAGCCGTCGGTAATTCTACAGACTCATCTCCTAAATATTCTTGTAAATGAGCGGCAACTTCCGCTTTACTGTGTAAAGCAGGCAGAGTGTCTATAAAGCGAAATAACTGCACCCGCAACCCCGGATTACTCATCGCCCAAGCTAGTAGCTTATCATCCCAGCGCATTTGATCCCGCAGGGAAGCGAAGAAAGAACGGTTTTCCTGCGTCGCTGCTAAAAGCTGTTTAGCGATTTCTTGGGTTTTAGCTTCGTAGGTGTTTTTTTGTACTTGTAATACCACAGATATCAAACTCCTGATTTAAGGCAAGGCTTTCTTTGCAAAGCCTGTGTCTTCTATTTTCGCTCTTTCATCGTGGTGATACCACATCCGAAGAGCAATATTGTTAAACACTTGTTAAGGAGGATTGGCTGGAAAAACTTGGTTTTAACGCCTAGGAGTGCGAATAATTATACTAGGATCACAAAAATGGGGTTAGAATATTAGTTCACAAAAATATAAAATTCACTTTCCCCGCTCCCCCACCTCCCCCCACAAAGCGAGCAATCAAGAGCACTCCCGCATATGTATCAACCTGAAAGTGAAATGGTATTAGCGGTGTGGTGTGGGTACAAGCAATTAAAAGCCATATTTTCTGTGTTATGGTTATAATTAGTGGTGAGTATTATTTTCGGTTATATGACTTGTTTTACCAACGTCTCTACTGAATCTAAATCTCTACACCCTAAGATTTCTGGAGATGTTTTATGTCAATTTACGTAGGTAACTTATCTTATGAAGTTACAGAAGAAGACTTGAAGCGAGCTTTTAGTGAATACGGCACAGTAAATCGCGTTCAGCTACCTAGCGATCGCGAAACAGGTCGTCCCAGAGGGTTTGCCTTTGTAGAAATGGGAAAAGACGAAGAAGAAACAGCGGCAATTGATGCCCTTGATGGCGCTGATTGGATGGGTCGTAGCTTAAAAGTTAATAAGGCTAAGCCACGTGAAGACAGAGGTTCCTCAGGTGGTGATAGAAGAGGCGGTGGCGGCGGCGGCTACTCTCGAGGTCGCTACTAAGCTGATTCGAGCAAGAATTTAACTCGTTGGTCTTAAGGGTAGATAAGGAGTCTGCCCTTTTTTGCTCTCCACCTTACTGGATTGCTCACCCCCCTTTTACGTCAAATTAATTGGAGATACAATGACGCAAATAATTCCCGGAGAAAATGAAGGAATTGAGTCAGCCTTACGCCGATTTAAACGCGAAGTTTCTAAGGCTGGGATTTTTCCCGACATGAAAAAGCATCGTCACTTTGAAACACCTCTGGAAAAACACAAGCGTAAAGCAGTTGCTAGACATAAACAGAGTAAAAGACGTTTTCGTAGTAATTGAGGATAACACCAAAAGCGAGCGGTTACTAAAGAATGGGGTTTTGGCTGCGCTAACAGCCACCCGCGCTCTTATTTGATAATTTTAAAGCTTTTATTGGTTCAATACTCCGGACAAAATTAGGCAGCGATCGCGCCCCTTAGTTTTTCTTTGAAAGGCGATCGCTCCTGGTGAAACTACAACCACCTCCAGACGCGTGGAGGTGGTTTATCATAAGAAAAAATTATCAGCGTGGCGGTTAAACAATTCCTGAGTTCGCCGTCCTCAGATGTTGAGAATCTTGATTTACAGCATTTTTTATGTATTTGAACCACAACCATGCGTAGGGGCACAGCAGTGCTGTGCCCCTACCCGCGTACACAAGCGCAAATGAGAACTACTATAAAAATACTGATAAATAAAATATGAAATATTATTACGCACTTTCACCCGCACTGATTGGCGTATCAATCATGCTGATACAGCCACAAGTAGCAGTAGCGCTAACTTCGCAAGAAGTAGAAAAAATTGCCAGAGAAATTACAGTGCAGATTGTTGATAGCCAAAATCCTAGAAATACTGGTTCGGGAGTTATTATCAAGCAAACAGGCAACACTTACACTGTTATCACGGCTTATCATGTGGTGAAAGCTGGTAAAAAACAAATCATCACCCCAGATAAACAAAGTTATGAAATAAAGAATATAAAACCTCTGCAAAGTTTAGACTTAGCAGTTTTTGAATTTAATAGCAATCAAAAATATACAACAGCCAAGATAGGCGACTCGGATAAAGTTACAAATAGTAGTGTGGTTTACGTGGCGGGGTTTCCAGCAAAGACAGCCGCAACTCCCAACGTTGACTTTAGGATAAAAGACGGCAAAGTAGACGCTAAAGCTTCCCAGCGTGACGGTTATGATTTAAGTTACGATAATCGCACCTTTGGAGGTATGAGTGGCGGTGCTATACTCAACGAGCAAGGCGAATTAATTGGAATTCACGGTAGAGCGATTACTGAAGCTTCAGAAGAAAATCCTGAGCTGCGTGTGATCAGTGGGGCTTTGGGTACTACTATTTATTCCGCTTTGCGGCAAATGCTGGCGCTTGGGGTGGATGTGGGAGTGCGTCCACCAAGTGTAGTTGCTGCTGCACCGAAAGCGGATGATTTTTTGATTAGAGGAAATGAAAAGTATAATCAGAAAGATTATAAAGGGGCTTTTGCAGATTACACTCAGGCTATTCGCCTCAATCCCAACTATGCCGTACCCTACTACAACCGGGGTAATGTCCGCTCCGCTTTGGGAGACAAGCAAGCAGCAATAGCTGATTACAACTCTGCCATCAAAATTAATTCTAACGATGCCTTAGCCTACTACAACCGGGGTGTTGTCCGCGCTGATTTGCGAGACAACCAAGGGGCAATTGCTGATTTCAACAAAGCCATAGAGATTAATCCCAACTTAGCCCAAGCCTACGGATATCGGGGTGTTATCCGCTACAACAGATTGGGAGACGACCAAGGAGCAATTGCTGATTTCAACAAAGCCATAGAGATTAATCCCAACTATGCCTTAGCCTACAGCAACCGGGGTAATGCCCGCTCCTTCTTGGGAGACAAGCAAGGAGCAATTGCTGACTACAACTCTGCCATCAAAATTAATCCCAACTATGCCGGTGCCTACGGCAACCGGGGTCTTGCTCGCTACCTTTTGGGAGATAAGCAAGGAGCAATTACCGATTTGCAGAAAGCTGCTGAACTGTTTCGACAACAAGGAAATACCCAGTTGTACCAACAAACGTTGGAGTTGATTAGATTGCATCAACAGTAGACAGCTTGTCAAAACCCCGACTTTCTCCAAGAAGTCGGGGTTCTTGTTCAACAGTTGCTGTGGTTGCTTCCGCACTTGTTGTTCTTGCTTCCGCACTTGCTGTCGTTACTTCCGGACTTGTTGTCGTTGCTTCCGCACTTGCTGTCGTTACTTCCGGACTTGTTGTCGTTGCTTCCGGACTTGTTGTCGTTGCTTCCGCACTTGTTGTCGCAACCACACGAAATTTTTATCGA
>CAXTNZ010000213.1:0-12734 GCA_964245695.1 uncultured bacterium
GTGATAAGGTAAGGGGGGAAAGGGAAAAATTTTTATTCCTTTACCCTTTAACCTTTACCCTTTAACCTTTTCCCCTCATTAAAGTCCCCAGCCCCTAATACCTAAACTGGCGACAAGACCTTGATTTTGTCTTCTAAGGAATCCATCAGTGATTGAAAGGGCTTGACAAATTTATCAATACCATCAACGAGCAACTCGTCCATAACTTGGTTGATGTCGATGTTGATGTCGGGGTCTTTCAGGCTTTCTATCAATGTGTAAGCTAGATCGACATCTGTTTCAACACGACTTGCTACATCACAGTGGTCAGCGCAAGCTTCTATTGTCGCTGGTGGTAAAGTGTTGACAGTATCGGCACCTACCAACTCATCGACATACATCACGTCGCTGTAGCTGGGGTCTTTGGTGCTGGTGCTTGCCCATAGAAGTCGCTGGACTTTTGCACCTTTTGCTGCTAAGGCTTGCCAACGATCGCTCTCAACAATTTTTTTGTACTCTTGGTACGCTATCTTGGCGTTAGCGATCGCTACTTTCCCTTTGACAGCTCTCAGTTTCGCTTCCACGGCAATATCATCAACGCCTTTCTTCAACTTAGCATCAATCTTGCCGTCAATGTTGCTATCAATGCGACTAAGAAAGAAGCTGGCTACGCAAGCAATGTTACTAATGTCTTTACCTTCTTTCACTCTAGCTTCTAAGCCGCGAATATAAGCCCAAGCTGAGTTGACGTAGCTTTGAACTGAAAATAACAAGGTGACGTTAACGTTAATGCCGGCAGCTATCACTTGTTCGACTGCTGGCAAACCTGCTTCTGTTCCGGGAATTTTAATCATCACATTTTCCCGACCAATTTCTTGGTAATAGCGGTGAGCCTCAGCTATTGTTGCCTCAGTATCATGAGCGATAGTCGGTGGTACTTCTATGCTCACGTAACCGTCTAATTTATCCGAGGCATCATAAACTGGGCGTAAAATATCACACGCATTGCGGATATCTGCAAAAACTAGGGATTCGTAAATTTTGTATGTCGGTAAGCTAGCGCGGACTCCGGCTTCTATATCGGCATCATAAATGACGTTTCCGGCGATCGCTTTTTCAAATATGGCTGGGTTCGAGGTAATCCCACAGATACCTTTATTTTCCACCATATCTTTCAATTCGCCTGACTGAATCAGGTCACGAGTCAAGTTATCCATCCAGATACTTTGACCGTATTGTTTAATCTCTAGTAGATGGTTAGTTGTCATGATATTCTTTAACTCCGGTTAATTATGTCTTCGAGTGGATACTGACTAAATGAATTTTGGCGTTGGTAATACACGATTGCATCGACCATCTGAGATAATCTCGAACTAAAAGCGCTATCAGTGCTGAACTAATCACTTCTTTAATTGCTGGGGTGCGCTCCTTGCACCCAACAACGTTTTTGTCAAGCTGTTTTAGTGACCGTTTTGAATAAAAGACTCCACCTTTGCTACATCCTGTTTGCTGCCAATAATCAAAGGGGTGCGCTGGTGCAGTTTTTTTGGTACTATGTCCAAAATATCCACTAGTCCTGTAGTGGCGCGACCGCCTGCTTGCTCAATCACAAAGGCTAGGGGAGCAGATTCATAAAGCAAGCGCAGTTTACCTTCTGGCTTGGGAAGTATGCCAGGGTAAAGAAATACACCGCCTTGAAGTAGAATTCTATGGATATCGCTCACCATTGCCCCACTATAACGAGCTGTATAGCCTTCGGTGCGATGGACGTAGCGAATATATTCCCTAATTGATTCATCCCACTGCCAAAAATTTCCCTCGTTAACGCTGTAAACTGAACCGTGGGTTGGAATCTGGATATTTTCTTCTGTGAGGATAAACTCCCCTAAGCTCGGATCAAGGGTAAACGAATGAACTCCCTTACCTATAGTATATACCAGCATGGTGCTGGGACCATATAGTATGTATCCGGCGGCAATTTGATTGCGTCCATTGGTGAGTAAGTCACTAGCTTTGCCATCGATATCGTCTCCTTCCTGTTGCCGAATCGCAAAGATCGAACCCAAACTGAGATTGTTATCGGTGTTAGATGAGCCATCAATCGGGTCATACAACAGGGTATAGCGACCAATCGGGCAGTTTTCGGGAATGTAGTAGGGTTTTTCCATCTCCTCGGAAGCTAAACGACAAACTAAGCCGCTTTGCTTAAATACCGAGATAAATACGTCGTTGGCGTAGACATCCATCTTTTTGACGGACTCTCCCTGCACATTGACATCCCCTGTAAAACCGAGAACGCCTTCCATTAAACCAGCATGGCTGAGGCGACGCGCAACTAGTTTACCAGCTAAGGCAATGCGATTCATCAGCGCACTCAGATCCTGTGCTTCCGGCGAAAAGCTCTGAAATTGCTGTAGGACGTGACGGGATAAAGTTGTACAATCACGATCTAAGCTCTTGTCTGTTACGTCGTTGTTAGACAAGTCAAAAGATTCTGGCGCTTTAGCCATGTTTTAGTTTTTCCTCACGACTAGCTGTTGGTTGGGGTCAACTCTAAGGAAGAATAAAGGATGAAGGATAAACTAAGCCTGAGGGTATTAATACTTTCGCTTGTACCGATTTGTTTAATTCATCCTTCTCAATCGCACTCGACGCTGCGGAGCGTTCATCCTTTATTAGTTGCTGCCTCTATCTTAGAAAGGTAATGTGATAACTCAAATGTGATTTTAGATAAACTAAATATTTGAAGCTTTTTTCGGTCTGTGCCCAAGGGCGATCGCTATTTGTGGAATGTTATATTTGGGCAAATATACCTAAACTTGTAGAACCTCGATGGTTTTATAAACATTTCTCTCAATCTATTGACTTTTAGTCTGTAGATGCTTGTAGACCTGTAAGAGTGGCTACCTGTGCAGCCAAGTGTCTATTAAACCTATTCATTGCAGTTTTAGCCGAAAAATCCTCGCTTTTTCGGCTCTGTGAGTGTAAACCAAGCTTCAGTACTCTTGGATACTGAGAAATCCGACAAGTCGTAACATTTCCCTTATATTCACAACTTGTCGGGGAAATTTCTCGGAATTTGTTTTGCACGTTAATTGTTTCTAAAAACTTATGTCTTGCATAACTAGAAAACAATTTGCTATGATTGCAGTCCGCACTTGTTAATAGTCTTGTTTTTTCCCCCAACTACTTCGTTGGTTCTCCTCTCGCGGTTTAGCTTTATTGACTCTAAGTTGACGACCCATCCATTCTGCGCCATCTAATTCAGTAATAGCGGCATCTTCTTGAGCATCTTCGGTCATTTCCACAAAGGCAAAGCCGCGCATTCGACCAGTTTCGCGGTCAGTAGGCAAGACCACTCTTTTAACTTCGCCGTAATCTGCAAATACTGCTTTTAAGTCGGCTTCGCTAGCTTGGTAGGAGAGATTTCCAACGTAAATAGTCATGTGGGATCACGTAAATTTCAACTTCAAGCGATGAGTTCAGCCAGAAAACATATTTAACAAATCGCCAGGATTGCTTTGTTGTCGTTTCACCAAGAGACGATGTTGTAGCTTAACAACCATAATGGTCGCATTATCTACGAATCGACCAGTGAGCAGGCTGAACTTACGCATACGCTCATATAATAACTGATTGTGTCATTTTTCAAAGTATGACATTTTACAATCCCTCATAACTTAAAATTAGTCACGCTTATATGTCTTATATTTAATTTTGGTGTGTTATAATTAAAGATTAGGTTGTTTAAAATAGTCCTCAAGTTACACAGTTTGTTTAACAAATCGTAATCATAAAATAATAGAGATTCGGAATTAAAAGAGCATACTTACTTTGAATGTATAGATATATCAGGCAAGGTGTATCTCTTGAAAAGCTTTTAGGGTCTTTTGCGGCAGTTTTTAGTTAGATGAAGCACAATTATTGCACTCTTCCTAACAAGAACAGCTCCTTGCCCTTATAGAGAACGCGAGATAGAGAAGGGGAGAAATTCAAAACCTCTTTCCCAGGTAGGAGAGAGGTTTGTGTGTGGTCTATTTATTTATTTGAAAATCAGAGACGTTGATCCAACGCCTCTATTGTGAAATTAAAGAGCGGAACTAAAATTTAGTCAATTGAAATTGACTGAGGACCGCTGGTTCTGCCGTTATGTGCTTCACTTGTGGAAGCGGTGTAGCTGGTTGAGCCAAGCTGTTGATTAAGCCAGCTTTTAACGGGATCGTCAGCAAGGTGAAGTCGAAGCAGACCAGAGAAAAATCCGCCCATAAATGAGCCTGGGTGCTGAGTAAATTGTTTAAATATTGGTGACAATTCATTAAGGAACATGAAAATTCTCCTGGCGTTGGTGTGAAAAATTATGACCGCTTAATTTATCGTAACTCTTTGCTCAAGGCTTTGTTTGGCGATGTCCCGTAAGTACTTTAGTTGCAGGGGGATGGAAAAAGCGATGGTGCAAGTTATTAGCTACAACCACCGCTTTGACTGTCTGTTATTTACATCGGATGTTGTTCAGGCATCATGCACTTATCAGAGTCGCAACCCGCAGGTCCTGCTTCCATTAACTCACCGGAATCATAGCGACTTAAGACAGCATGAAAATCATCAGTTCGGCGACGCATTTCCACTTCTTGGAGCAGCTGCTCATACTGTTGTTTGGCGATTGGCTCAAATGGCAAACGGGGGAAAGTTTGATGATCGTCAAAGCGTGCTAGAAGTGCAGCGCTAATGTAACCTTCATCATTTTGTATAGCTTGCCAAATGAGATGCGATAGCGCTTCTACTTCGTTTTCTCGTAGTTCGATGGTGGCAGAGGTGTTGTGTGTAACATAAAATTTCTGCACCTGCATGTAGAAATCCATTTGAGCGATCGCACTAAATTGACTAATATCAATTTCATCAACCCCTGGAATATCAGCCCAAGGTACAGCGACGGGAATTTCTACTAACCATTCTGAGCATCTAGGATCAAAGGGATCGTTTAACAAATTGCCCTTTTCATCTTTATCAGATTGAGAAGGAATAACATTGTAGCCGTAGTCAATACAAGCTAAAGCTACCGGGTCATTTTTGCCAAAGGTGATCCTGCGAAGGAATCTTTGTGCTTTGGGGGGATGCCATCCTGGACTAGCACCGGTTAGTAAAGATTTGGTGCCACTCGGTTGAACTGTAGTGCAACGATTTGGTCGTTTGAAATTGTGGCGATCGCAATAATCCCAAACAACACGATGCACGATATCTTTCCATAAGGTTAAGTATTCTTTTTCTTTTTGTTTAAATGCTATTCCATGAGCATTTTCTGGTCTTCCTTCTGCCCACCAGCGCAACCAATCAACCCCAAAAGCATTCACAAAGAAATCAAATAAACCTGTGAAAGAAACCCCTACAATCGGGTCTAATTCGCGGCTGTATTGATAGCGAGGTTCTAAAAATTTGTGATGTAAAAGTGCGGCTACAGATAGCGCTCCAGCGGTGAAAGCTTCCTCCTGTTCTTTGTAGTTAGTTGGGTCAATTTGATTGAGGTGAACCTCTGAAAGGTTACAGTGGAAGTTACTACCTATGATTTCCAATTTTGTTATCCTAAAGGCTTTTTATCCTTTAGTTCTACTGCTTCATTATTAGCAGTAGTTCCGCGTACATTTTGCATATGTGACCTCAAATAATAGAGGAATTCCTTTCTTCCACAGGGTTTTCCGACAACAATCTGGCATATTGTTCTAGTATCCAGAATGTTGTATTCCTTTTTGATTGAGTCATACAGAGGTTGAAAAAAATCTTTCAACTTATTTAAGTTCACAGAGAAAAGAGCTTCTGAATTGTCGAGTGCAAAGGTATGAACTAGTGTCAGGATACCAAAGTCGGTGTCCATAGTTTTGCCGTGCTGTGCTTGAACTGAGCAGTGCTTTGAGCAAAACCTACGTTGAGAAGCTTTGTGTTGTATTACGTCAAAGCTTTTTTGACACATTTGGCAAGTTAATGTAATTCTCGGAACCAAATATCCCGTCTTCTTACCCTTGCGTGACTCATGGTATGCCTTGCGTTTTGAACTATTGAGAAACTTTTCTCTGAAACTAGGATCTGCAAATCTCTCTTTAGCCTTAGCACTGATTTTGGCTTTAGTAATTTCAGATTGAGTAACACCATACATTGGATTCCTCGTTCCAAAATTCTCCATTCCTCTGGCTTTGGTGAGAGATTTCCATTCCTGTTTTAAATGCTCAAATACAAAAGGTGTAGGTTTGATAAGTTGTCTTAGGTCTTTTTCTTGAAGAATAGTCACCTTTACGCTGTATTCAGACTCAAACCGCTGGACTTTTGGTAGGTCATTTTCAAAGTTGAAACTGCCCTTAATCTCCACAAACTCCTGATTCTCAAGTAGGAAATCCGGTTTATACCGAACTTGATTTGAGAGAGTGTAGGTTTTATGTTCGTATGTCCAAGCGATATTCATGTAGTCCAAGTATTTCGCATAGATGTATTCGAGACTAGACCTTAAACAATGCCCACCATAAAAACCTGAGTAGCCGTAGAAAGTACTTGTCACACATGCCCCCGCACTCTTGGAGAAGATTATATTCTAGATACGAATTTTGATTGTAATCTAGGTTCACTCTCTACGCTGTACGGTGTCAAAGGCTTTTTACTTCCTTTGATTACCACGGGATTAGCATCTCAGCCTTCCCCGTTTTTGCGAGGTTTTTAACGTGAGGCAAAATCACTCACCACACGGATTTAATGCGTAACGAGACAAACGATGTTCTAACTCTGACGCATCAATATCTGGGTATCGATCCTGCAACCACTGTTTTGCTGTTCCTTGTTCGTAAGCTTGTAAAAAATCAGTTTTCAAGCTTTGAGTTGACAGCAAATCGTAATTAGCTCTGGCTACAGCTTCACCAGCCCATTGAATTGCACCCTCGCCGCTGTAATATTGTTTGCGGACAGCCTCAACACATTCTTCTAATGTTGGCTTGCGGTGAAAAACTCTGGTATGGTTTGCCATACGCAGAGCATCGCGTTCTGGATCGATTCGCCAGTTGCCCTCTTGGTCTTGCTGCCATAAATTATCTTTGGCGGTGGCTGCTAGGCGATCGCCAGAATCAAACTGACGCATCCCCGCACTTCTTCGGATATTTCCTGCAACAATTGTGACAGCAGCTTGATCGATTAACAAACAGCATTCAACTGAATTTAATTGTCGTCCGACAGCTTTATTCAGGATGGATGCACAACGTTCGTACAGTCCAGGCAATTTCACCGGGTTAGCAACGCCGCCAAAGCCCTTGAGAGTTTCTCCGGCTTTACGCACATCACTGATATCAACGATAACTTTAACTTCTCCAGAAAATCTTTCATTACTAGAGAGTTTTAATAAAGTTTGATATGATTCAACCCAACCTTGACGGCTGTCTCCAACGTGGATGGTGACTGAATTTCCAGCTATTTTGGTTTCTGTAAATTCACGACGCTGTTCCGGAGGAGTACTGCCAATTTCACCTTGGACGTGTACTTGAAGGCAGTTACGGATGGGGGGAATTTGGCTAATATATTTTGGTTCTATGACCGTACCAGTACCATTAAACTAAGCAACACCCTCACGAGTGCTACTCGTCTTCAGAACCGGACATGAGACTTTCACCTCATCCGGCTCCTCAGTAATCATACCTTTGTCATAGGAACTGTTCAAACTCCCATCTCTGGCAGTTTTTTGGTCGTGGCAATGTTTGTGCAGTGCTTGCAGGTTATCAAGTTTTCTTTTACCACCTAAGCTGGTTGGTTGTATATGGTCAATTTCGATTTTATCTTCCGTTGTGAAAGTAAGACCGCAATGGGCACATTTTCCGTTTTGCTTGTGTAGTATTTTTGCTAGTAAAGATGGAATTTCTTTACTTTTACCTGTCCTTGAACCCCAATAAGTGAAGTCACCATTAAACGGTGAAGATTCACCTTTAACCTTGATGTGTCGTACAATATCTATTTGGGTGTGCTTGCTGAGAATATAGCTTTCTTTAGTGTCCAGATTGTTATATCCGAATACCCAGTTGTCTTTCCCAACTGTAATCCAATATTTCTTAATAACCCATTCACTACCTTTATTGTCGTGTCTGGATTTTGCCCACACCATTAGCTTCTTATAAATCATATGATTTAAGATTCTAAAGGCATCGGTTGAGCAGACTGAAGAGTAATAATTTCTCCATTCCTCTATTATTGGATTGATTCTTGAAATTAGCACTTTTTGGGGTGCTGCTTTATGAGAATCAATAATATCGGCTATTTCTTTATAGTGGCGTTTTATTGCGTTCTTACTTGGTTGAATTATCATCTGGAAGCCTAGGATTTCTCCGTTGGATGCCCGTGCGCTCATTCCATCGTTTACTGGAAATTGTCTAACATTAAAACCTAAGAAGTCAAAACCGGGATTTTCCCCTTCATATTTCTCTAATGTATGACAAATTCTCGTCTTGCTTGGTTTTAATTCCAAACCGATGTCTTTTAGGAAACCTTCTATCAACGCTTTTGCCCCTAAAACAACATTAATATCTTCGTGAAGAATCACGAAATCATCGGCATATCTGATTAAACTCAACGCACTTCTGTTTTGCTTTTTCCCCCAATTCCTACGAGTAGGAAGGGTATTTGCGTATTCCTTAATCATTTCTTCCATTCCGTGAAGCGCGATATTAGCCAGCAAGGGTGAAACTATTCCACCTTGCGGTGTACCTGCTTTCGTTGGGAATAATTGATTTCCATCTACATATCCGGCTTTTAACCACTCTCGTGTTAACCGTCTCATTGATGGATATGTATTGAGTTTTTCAAGTAGCTTTTGATGATTAATGTTATCGAAACACTTTGATATATCCGCATCTAGTACATATTTAGCTTTACCGTGTAAAGCCGTATATATAGCTTCGATTGCGTCGTGTACGGCACGTCCTGGTCTGAACCCGTAACTATTTGGCTCGAATTTTGATTCCCATTGTGGTTCTAAGGCTAACTTTGCAAGCGCTTGTTTTGCCCTATCTTCCATTGTTGGGATTCCTAAGGGTCTGTTTTCGTCTGTTCCTGTTTTTGGAATCCATACTCTACGGGTTGGTTTAACCTTCCCATTTATGCCTAGATTCTTTGCTAGTAAGAGACGACTTTCGTATCCGAG
Organism: uncultured bacterium; assembly: GCA_964245695.1. GTDB lineage: Bacteria > Cyanobacteriota > Cyanobacteriia > Cyanobacteriales > Nostocaceae > Hassallia. Next base: position 9,137 of record CAXTNZ010000213.1, read on the forward strand.
GGATTTAACCCCGTCTACCCCTGCCGTTTTCTTGCCTTGGTTATCTTGGGTTACTTTTCGCGTAGCTAATAGCTTTGCGTACCAGGATTTCATCAAGGTTTTTTGGAGTCGTCGCATTGCTTTGACATCACCACGTTGAACAGCTTTGTATATGCGCTTTTGCAACTTGAACACTATCCTCTGGATTTTCTTCCAGTTGATTTTGTTCCATACCACCGTAGTCTTAAAACTCGTTTTAGTCGTTTTCATTGCTACTTGTACCTATACATATCTGATTACCGTAAGTCCGTCAGCGTATCCTACGCATTACCGTAGGCATTTGCTTTTGACTCAATCTCACCACATAGTTCATCCGGTTAGCACCTACTCAGGTATTCGACCTCCTGAGAGAATTTATGTGGTTACTTCGTTCCTAATAGTCATTGATTGAGAGGTTAGGTTTCTACTGTTCACCGGGGTTATGAGCGGTGCAAACCGAACGGATGTATTCCGGTTGCTCTACCCTTGCCTTTTGGCACAGCCTGTTAATCCACTAGGCTGTTTTACATGATCACGATGATTCAGACGTAGATTTGCTTAGAGCTAACCATACTCTCTTGCTAGATGTGTCGAAATCTGGATTGACTTCTTAACACCGTTCATTCCCGCTTCACGGATTGATGGCTAGTCGCTACCGTGGGGAAAGTGCTTTCACCCTTGCACTTAGGGGGTTGGACTTCATCGAAAAATATTATGGTTTACCGATTTATAATTTGATATTTCTATCAATTGCTCTGTAAAGTTTTGTTTCGATGTCACCAACATGACTATTAAGTTATCAAGGTTCTTACCAATAGGGTAGATTAAACCTTGTGGCTAATCCTCCAAGACCCATGCGGGTGTTAGTTTCTAGCCAACGAATCGCACGCAACCCATCATTGCCAGATCCATCATCAAGCCAAAAGCATTCCAGTCTTGGAGGTTGGTGGAGGTGCAGTTATAACCCCCGGAAAAGTTTTTGGGCTTGGATATCCAGTCTGTACCGCCAACCCACAGCCAGCGTCCACTGGGCAACGCTTTTAAGTTTTGCTGCATTTGCTGGAGTATAGCAGCTTCTTGTGGGCTTAGCTTTCCGACATCGATTAACCCGATGAGAGTGCGATCGCATACCCCCTCCCATGTCTCCCTCTCTCCTGCCTTTAAGGCACGGCTATAGGTTCTAAAAAACACAGGATTAGCAGCTGGGGCAGTTTCCGGAAATTTTGCACTCTGGCGTTTCAGTTCAAGTTCTCGAACCATAAGTCAAATATTTTTGCTTTGCTCTCCGACAGATTATGACTATACGCCAAGTAGATGTAACGTGAAAGATTGCAAAATTTTCCGATTTGCGCTAGCTCTAGGGCTGCACTGAATTGCAGTAGAGTTTAAATTTTATTATGAATTCTATTATGTCTGTTGCTCCTTGGCGATCGCTTCTTGCTGCTGCGCTTCATCGCAACCGCAGCCTTGTTTATGCCCGTTACCTCCAACTGGCAACAGTTCGGGCAAATAATCGCCCCGCTAATCGTACCGTAGTCTTTCGCGGTTTTCTAGAAGATACCAACCAGCTAAAATTTATCACTGATGCCCGCAGCGAGAAAGCCGACCAGATAAAGCAACAACCTTGGGCAGAAGTTTGCTGGTACTTCCCAAACACACGAGAACAATTCCGCATCACTGGCTGCTTGACTCTAGTAGGATGTGATAATTCTGACCCTGCTTTACAGAAAGCACGCATCACCACTTGGCAAGAGTTAAGTGATGCAGCACGTTTACAATTTGTTTGGCCTGATCCTGGTAAATCTAGAGTTAAAGAGCAAGCAGCTTTTGAGCAACCACCACCGGATCCTACTCAGCCACTGGCAAATTTTTGCCTACTGCTGCTTGACCCCGTGCAGGTAGATCACTTGGAATTAAAGGGTGAACCACAAAACCGTTATTTATACTGCTTAGATGAGCAGCAAGAGTGGTCTAGCCAAGAAATTAATCCTTAGATGTAGTCATAAGTCAAACAGTCCAAAGCCCAAATATTCAGTCTTGACTGTGGACTGTTGACTCTAAATGCCTGCACCATCGAGAAATTGCTGAATTGCTTTGTCTCTGAGGTGACAGGCATTACTAAGATGAACGGGAGTATCTGTTAACTCTGCTTCTTTTGATTCTACGTGACCCGCCATAACACGAGATTTCGCGGAAGATTGCAGTTGCTGAAGCGTTTGTATTTGTTGTTCCAACAACTCTATGCGGTCAACTAAGGCGCGAATTACTTCCGCTTCCGAATCGGGTAAGTTGCTATGTTCTAAAGGAGAAACTTTGACACCAGAGCGATAAATAATGCGACCGGGTACGCCTACCACAGTACAATCAGAAGGTACATCCCGCAGAACAACTGACCCGGCGCCGATGCGGACGTTTTTGCCAATTTCGATATTGCCTAGTACCTTCGCTCCAGCTCCAACTACGACATTTTCGCCCAAAGTGGGATGGCGCTTGCCGCTTTGTTTACCTGTACCGCCAAGGGTGACACCTTGATAAATTAAGGCATAATCTCCCACGATCGCTGTTTCACCAATGACCACACCCATACCGTGGTCAATAAATACACCTTTCCCAATCGTTGCGCCTGGGTGGATTTCAATTCCGGTCAAAAACCGCGCTATATGGGAAATCAGCCGGGGGATAAAGGGAATGGCAATACGATACAGTCGGTGAGCCAGCCGATGGAATAGCAAGGCTTGCAAACCGGGGTAGCAAAACAATACTTCCAACCAGTTCCGGGCAGCTGGGTCACGTTCAAATATTATGCGAAAGTCAGCACTCAGTGTAGATAGCACTCTTATATTACCCTCGGAAAGCAAAACGAGCTACCTGTCTATTTTATCGTTCTAAGTGCGATCGCTTTTATTAGGGATTGGGTACTGGGGACTGCTGACTCTTAACAAACAGATTCATGTGAATAATCGCTTTCCTACTTTCCAGTCCAAGCGTCCCCTCTATTGCTGCACTCTCAGGGTGTAGTTATCCTTTTCCCCAGAATTAAATGTACCTACCCAAATCTTATAGGTTCCAGCTTTCCAGTTATTGTCTTGAATGCTGGCATCTTTTCTTTTACCAGTGTCATCGCCGCAACGAATGGTTTCGTCCTCTGGTCCTTGGATCAGTAAAGTGGTATCTTTCCCACCGCTGTTGACTCGGACACTCAGCTGGGAAAAGTCTTTTTCCAAAATCATCAAGTGATCTGGCTTGGGATCGGCAAAGCCGATACAGGCATTCTTATCGCGATCGCGGTTAGTAATGGCAGACAACGAGTAAGAACCGCCAGTATATCCTTCTACTGTTCCTTTTGCTGGTTCAAAACCTGGTGTCAAGCTGAGGGTGCCAAAATTTGCTGTATCCGCCATTACAGGGGTAGCCGTCATCGCCGTAAGTATAGCCAAAAGCCAGCTAACTCGTAACTTAAGTCGGGGGCAATAATACTTCATAGTAGCCCTCCAACAGGGTCGCTATAGTTGTTTTATATACCTATTTTAATAAAAATAATCCGGAATATTTCTGAAGGTGTGCCACATTGATATGTGCC
>CAXTNZ010000214.1:0-12682 GCA_964245695.1 uncultured bacterium
AACTACAGCTAATCATCTATAAATTAGATTTAAGCATAGCACTAAAACTAAAAGTAACTATTTCCGGAAGAGAATAAGGACTGATTGTTGGGTACTGGCAAAAAAATAATTTGAAAATGTGTGAATTGATTTATAAAGTTGCCAATTGCTAATCATCAATTGCTAATCCCCAATCTTTAAAGTAGGATGTCTAATTACGCCAACGCGCAAGAGTGAAATCTGGATGAGGCGCTGTGTGCAAAGTAACGGATTTCCTAAAAATAGTAGGTTAGGGCACAGAAATTTTTCTTATTAGTAAAAAAGTACTTCTTTACGACGCACCTAACCCACCTTGGGATGTGCAGCTAACTTTTTCTAGTTCTCCTGAAAAAGGGGGGAACAAAAGTAGAAAGTTGCACATCAGGTAATCAAGCCCTTGATACTAGCGTAGTTTGATAGCAGTGCCTGTCGCAGTAATCAGCAACAAAACACCTGAGGAGTCAACATTGATAGTGCCAGTATCAATTTCAATGCCGACAACAGCATCTGCCCCTAAACGCCTTGCCCTTTGTTCTAATTCCTCCAGTGCTTTACGTTGACCTTGCTCAAATAGGCGCTCATAGCTGCCGGTGCGTCCACCAACAATATCCCGAATACTAGCGATAAAATCCCGCAGGAAATTGCTGCCGTAGACGACTTCTGCGGTAACAATGCCTAAATAGGACTCAATAACAGCCCCCTGAATTACATCGGTTGTACTTAAAATCATAGATTAGCCTCACGAATGTTACATTGGCTTATACTTCTAACCGGATTTTAGAAATTAAATTGGGAATTGAGTATTCAGATATAGTGATGACGACATTGTTTTCAGCGACCATGTGTAACTTTTCGCCCAAAATGGTATCAGCAAAGACAAACAGCGCTGTGGCGCTGACTACAGCAAAGAAGGTGAATACACTATTGACCTTTTAAAAAGAGAATAAATACAGTTTTCAAAACTCAATATTTTTGTTTTAATGTACATGCAATTACACATCATGTGAAAAAAATTGCCAAATATTTCAGGATAATTACGGTGTACAAGCAGACATCATTCGTACTTAGTGTTCTCTTATTAGGGGGTTTTGCCGCCACAATGCCCTCGGTAGCTAAGGCTCAGGTAATAGTCGCCCAAAGCAGAAGCCCACAGTTAAAGCAACTGCTAGAAGATGGGCGGCGGCTGGTGAATTCTGGCGACTATAATGGCGCGATCGCTGTTTATCAACAAGCAGCACCCCTCGAGCCAAAGAATGCCAAGATTCATTCTGCAATGGGCTACTTATACGCTCAACAAGGAAATTTCCCAGCAGCACTAGCAGCTTACCGTCGTGCCCTTGGCATTGAACCCAACAATGGCGATTTTTTCTACGCTGTGGGTTATATCAAAGCGAATTTGGCAGATACTGCTGGGGCGAAGGAAGCTTACCGTAAGGCAATACAGCTCAACCGCAGCAATGTTAATGCCTATTTGGGATTGGGTGTAACGCAATCCCGTTTGGGAGACTTTGATGCAGCTATGTGGGCTTACGATCAAGCGCTCAACCTTGATAAGAACAATGCCCAGACTTATGAGTTGATGGGTTCAATGTTCAAGCAACGGCGCAAAGCTAAAGAAGCCAGCAATGTACTGAAAAAAGCCCGTGACTTGTACCAGCGGCGGAATGACTCAGATGGCGTAGCAAGGGTAGAAGCTTTGATGCGAGATTTGGGAGGGTAAGCTTAATCTAACTGGCGTCCTGTTAGTTCTACGAAAATATCTTCTAAGTTAGAGGAACGCACCATCATCCCGGTTTTATCTTTTTGTTGATCCATGTAAATGTTGGCTTCTTGCAGCGTGGGGAAAAAGAGATATTCCCAGCGACGTGCGCTATCTCGCCCCGCTTCTCTTCGAGAGGCTTCGCCAACGCTTACGCCAACTTGCTTCATCACCAAACCTTCACCCCAGAAGGAGCGTAACTCATGTAGAGTTCCCAAAGAAATCAGCTTACCGCTATCCATAATGCCGATGCGTCCCGGCTTGTCAGCACCGTAGGCATTGCACAAATATTCGACCTCATCCATATAATGAGTCGTTAGTAGCATCGTCATCCCTTGCTTATTTAGATCCCGAATAATCTCCCAAAGCCGTCGCCTTGTTTGGGGGTCTAGTCCTACCGTCGGTTCATCTAAAAACAGAATTTGCGGTTGATGCAACAAAGCTCTCGCTATCTGTAACCGCCGCTTCATGCCCCCAGACAGGGTTTTTACTAAATTATCGCGTCTGTCTGCAAGCTCCATATACTCCAGCCATTGATTAATCAATCGCTGTCGCTGCGGGTTGGCAATGTGATGTAGCCTCCCGTGCAACTCCATATTTTCCCATACTGTTAAATCTGCATCGACGCTGATTTGTTGCAAAACTACACCAATGCTTTGCTTTGCCAGCATAGGATAGTTGACCACGTCATACCCAGATACTTCGATTCGTCCTTGGGATGGTTTGGTTAGCGTGGTCAGCATCCGAATTGTGGTAGATTTACCAGCACCGTTGGGACCAAGCAAACCAAATATTTCCCCGGCTTCTATTGTGAATGAAAGGTCATCGACTACAGGCACATTGTTGTAAAGCTTGTAGACGTTTTCTAAGTGAACAGCAGCGGTCATAAATGCTTTGCATAAAAGAATTAGTCACTTTAAAGTAGCATTTCTGTAAGGCGGACACTTACTTCAAGAGTATAATTTACAGTAAAGCTCGCGGGATAGAAGATTCTATCCCGCAGAGTTTAGGCAAAGATGATTCTACGTCAACAAACGTAGAGATGCTTCGGTTACTCGCGTCTCTATCAGGGCAAGCTTTTTTCTACCTAGCTGATGAGAAATTTTCGGCGTTGTTGAAGCGCGAATATGAATTTAATGCGGCGTTCTATTTGTGCCGTGGTCGAAACCCTTGTTATTAGGTTATATGTAACGTCTCTACGGCAGAATTCAACCTGAAATCATATTTTTATTCAGCAACGCCAAACTTTCTAATGTATTCTCCTAAATCAACATGCTGCTTTACATATTCACAGTCATTATCCTCAATAATGACTGTGATCTAAAAGACATAGTTAGGTTTAGCGCTACTGGAGAACCAGGTATGCCGTTTCATGTTGCGAGTGCAAATTAACTCGGATATTAAGTCTGCTTGGTAGACAAGGACAGATCCAGCCGTAGGCAATGTCATAATCGATACGAATTGAGTTTGTATATAAATTTAATTATGTTCAGCTACTCATGGGAGATTAAGAAATAATGTACGAACAGAAACAATTTAGTTGCTTTGTGATTGGAGAGGGAACTTTACCTATTCAATGTGCTCAGATCCTTTTAGAGCGCGGTCATCAGATATTAGGCGTTATTTCCCCTGATGCAATGATAAGTCAGTGGGCGAAGGTAAAAAATATACTTCACATCCAACAAACAGATAATCTCATAGCATTTTTAAGACAGCAACCTTTTGATTACCTGTTCAGCATTGTCAACAACTCTGTCTTACCTAAAGAAATTTTGGAGTTACCGCGCCAGTATGCCATCAACTATCATGATGCTCTCCTGCCGAAATATGCGGGAGTTAATGCTACCTCCTGGGCATTGATGCATCAGGAGAAGACTCATGGGGTTACGTGGCATTTGATGAATAATTTGGTAGACTCTGGCGATATTCTCAAGCAGTGTCCCATCGACATTGCTTCGCAAGAGACAGCCTTTACCCTGAATGGGAAGTGCTATGAGGCTGCCATTGCTTCATTTGCTCAGTTAATCGACGAGCTGTCTTGTGGTCAAGCTATACTGAGAAAGCAAAACCTTTTGGAGCGAACCTTATTTCCTCGCTCCAAAAGGTTGACTGCTGGAGGCGTGCTTTCATTCAATCGTTGTGCCTTAGATATAGATGCACAGCTGAGGGCTTTGGACTTTGGACCCTACCCCAATCCTCTTGGTCTGGCAAAGTTGACTATAGGCAGCGACTTGATTTTAGTCCCCAAACTCGAAGTCTTGGACAAACTGTCTCAATCTCCTCCAGGAACGGTAACAGCCATTGAACCCAGTTGTATTACAGTTTCTACAGCAAGTTACGATGTGGCGCTACACCAAGTGGGGACCATTGATGGTGAAACTTTGTCAATTTCTGATTTAGTGGCGAGAAAAAAACTGCAAATTGGGTATCGGTTTGCTGACATCGAGCCGGATGTGGCAAGGGGCATTGAGAAGTTTGACGCGTTAATCGCTAAGCACGAGGCTTTCTGGGTAGAGAAGCTGGCTACTTTACAGGCGATCGCGATTCCCTATGTACAGCATCCGGCATCGCACTTACTAAAGAAGCGGTACACTCGTGTCAAGGTGTCTGTACCCGATGAAGTCACCACTTTCCTGGAGAAGCGTCATCCTGCATGGGACCGAGGTGACTTTCTTTTAGCTGCTTTTGTCGCTTATTTAGCTCGTCTCGGAGGAGTTGGATGTTTCGATATCGGATTAAAAGATGTCAAGCTGCCTTGGGATTTGGTAGGACTGAACGGCTTTTTTGCTGACCATGTTCCTTGTCGCGTAAATGTAGACTTTGAACAAAGTTTTGCGGAAGTTTTTTCTGCTTTTAAGGAGCAGGTGGAGTTGACTAGACTTCACTTTACTTATGCACGGGATGTCGTAGCTAGGTATCCGGCTTTTCGTTCATTGTCAAAGCTGGGGCATAAGCAGATTTTTCCAGTACTCGTAGAGCGAGTAGAAAAACTGGATGACTACCAAGCTGGGATTGGTAGTGATCTGAGTCTGGTCATCTCGTCAGATGGGAAAGAATGCTGTTGGCTCTATAACACCGAAGCATTGAATGGTGACAACATTGCCAGGATGTTAGACCAGTTTACTACTTTTTTGCAAGGTATTGTCACCAACCCCGCCCAGCGCCTTGCTTACATTCCCCTGTTATCAGAAATAGAGCGTCACAAAATTTTGGTGGAGTGGAATAGTACCCAAGTAGATTATCCTAAGAAGGATGTGTGCATTCATCAGCTATTTGAAGCCCAAGTAGAGCAAACACCGGATGCGGTGGCAGTGGTGTTTGAACACGAGCAACTTACTTACCGGGAGTTGAACGCCCGGGCTAATCAGCTGGGGCATTATTTGCAAGCTTTGGGAGTGGGACCAGAGGTGCTGGTCGGTCTGTGTGTAGAGCGCTCAGTGTCGATGGTTGTGGGGCTATTGGCTATTCTCAAGGCGGGCGGGGTGTATCTACCGTTAGACCCAGCCTATCCTCAAGAGCGCCTGGCTTTTATGCTGGAAGATGCTTGTGTATCGGTACTTTTGACTCAGGAAAAGCTGGTGGAGAAGCTGACCTCACACCAGGCGCACTTTGTCTGCTTGGATACTGATTGGGAAGTGATTGCTCAAGAAAGCGATCTTGATTTGCTCAAAGAGGTGACAAGTGAGAATTTGGCTTATGTGATTTACACCTCAGGCTCTATGGGCAAACCAAAAGGAGTTCTCATTTCCCACGGTTCGATTGTTAATCACTGCCGTGATGCCCAGGAGTACTTCGCCATCGATGCGAGCGACCGAGTACTCCAATTTGCTTCTCTCAACTTCGATGCATCCTTAGAACAAATTTTTTTGACGCTCATTACTGGAGCCAAGCTGGTGTTGCGGGACACCGAGGTATGGACAACTAGAGAGTTTTATAAAAAGTTACTAGAATATAAAATCACTGTCATTAGTCTCCCACCAGCCTACTGGCAACAACTGGCTCAAGAGTGGGCTAATGCGCCAGAGCAATTTTCAAACCATCAACTTAAACTCGTTCTCGTGGGCGGAGACCAGATGTTGCCCGAAGCACTGATGTGGCAGCAAACGCAGACGCATTCAGTCCGTCTCTTTAATGCTTACGGTCCGACTGAGGCTACGGTAACAGCAACCTTTTTTGAAATTACTCCCCGATTCTTGTCAGACAAAAATAAGAAAAAAATCCCCATTGGTCGCCCCATAGCTAACAAAATGCTGTATATTTTGGACACCTATGGCAACCCTGTGCCCATCGGCGTGCCAGGCGAGTTGTACATCGGCGGTGAGGGACTGGCACGGGGCTATCTGAACCGCCCAGATGTGACTGCGGCGGCGTTTATTCCCAACTTCTTTAGCCAGCAAGCTGGAGCGCGCCTGTATAAAACTGGCGACTCAGCCCGTTACTTACCAGATGGTAATATCGAGTACGTCAGCCGCATCGACAATCAAGTAAAGATACGTGGCTTCCGCATTGAGTTGGGAGAAATTGAAGCAGTACTAGGCTCTCACCCAGATGTACTCCAGACTGTAGTCATAGCCAGAGAAGATGTCAACAGCGATAAACGCCTGGTAGCCTACGTTGTTCCTAACCAAAAACAGGCACCGACAAGCGACGAACTGCGCCGTAGCCTCAAGCAAAAGCTGCCCGAATACATGGTGCCAGCAGCCTTCGTGCTGCTAGACACCCTCCCCCTAACCCCCAACGGCAAAGTAGACCGTCGCGCATTGAGAGCACCTGACTTTTTTAGGCAAGATCCGCAAGAAACCTTTGTGGCTGCTCGAGATGAATTGGAACTGCAATTAACTCATATTTGGGAAAAAGTTTTAGGCATCCAACCCATCGGCGTTTTGGACAATTTCTTTGAGGTAGGGGGAGACTCGCTGCTAGCTGTACGTTTGTGCGCGCAAATCGAAAAGATATTCGCTGTTAAGCTTTCTCTAGCTAACCTTTTCCAGGCACCAACTGTTGAGCAACTAGCCAGGATTCTCTACCAGGAAAGAGGGTCAGTGCCTGGGTCATTGATAAAGATGATTTCCTCTAACGGTTCTAAGCAACCTTTTTTTTGGTGCGTACAAAATTTGCGAGAGCTTACTCAGCTTGCTAAGCATTTTAATGCAGAACAACCAGTTTATGGTCTACTAACTGGTTTCCATGAGATAGAAAACCCTGCTACACATATCCAGGATTGGGCAACTCGTTACGTCGATGAAATACGTGCCGTACAGCCATCTGGACCCTACTTTTTGGGAGGGTTTTGCCTCGCAGGTTTTTTAGCTTTTGAAACAGCCCAGCAACTCCAGGCACAAGGGCAGAAAGTAGCCCTGCTTGCCTTAGTAGATAGAGGAGGTTTAGACCCTACTTATCGCCGTTATCAATCAATTGTCAATCGTTTTCAGATTCATCAGCGTAATATGAAGCAACTTGATCGGTCTGAGCAACGAGCTTACATTTTTAAGCTAGTAAAGCGTGCCAAGGCTTGGACTGTCTCCAAGTTCATTAAACGCGATTCTTATGAAAAATTCGTCCTAACGTATGACAGCAAGGTTAATGACTTGAGGCGAGCTGAGTTGGCGATTCAATGTTATGCCCCGCAACAAGTTTATCCAGACCGACTCACTCTCTTCCAAAGCAGAATGAGTAAGACCACATCTTTCCTTTTCCCTCGCTATGGTTGGGGCAAGTTCGTTACTGGTGAACTGAAACTTTACCTAGTCCCTGGTGACCACTTTAGTGTACTTGAGGAACCCCACGTGCAAGTTCTAGCCGAAAAGTTGAGGTCAAGCTTGGATTCGGCACAGGCAGATGATTGAGGTATTCAGCAACGCCATAAATTTTGGGTGTTATTTCGCGGCTGATAACTTCAGGTGCAGGTATCTATCCTGACACCTGCACCTGACGAAGATTACTTGATTCATTGAGTATCTTGTCCATCTCCACCTACCAAGGTAGGAATAGGGATAGTTGTACTCTGGTAGGTATTTTTGACTGCAACCCAGTTATTGGCAATTGGCATTCGCCAGCCAGTACCAAAGGCGCGATCGGTGATTTTCAATCCGGGGGGTGCTTGTCGCCGTTTAAATTCAGCAGGCGCTACCATCTGAATTATTCGATCTACAATCACTTGATCGTGACCTGCTTTCACAATTTGTGCTGCGGATTGGTGCAAGTGAATCAGCCGTTGCAGGATGTCGTCTAAAATCTCGTAGGGTGGTAGGGAGTCTTGATCGACTTGACCTGGTTTGAGTTCGGCGCTGGGTGCTTTGATGAGGACGTTTTCGGGGATGATTTGGCGATCGCGATTTAACCACTGACAAATCGAATAAACGCGGGTTTTGGGAACGTCGGCAATTACTGCTAATCCGCCATTCATATCGCCGTAAAGAGTGCAGTAACCAACTGCCATTTCTGATTTGTTGCCGGTAGACAACAGAAGATAGCCAAATTTGTTAGCGATCGCCATCAATAAATTACCCCGAATCCGGGATTGAATATTCTCCTCCGCCAATCCAAATTCTGTGCCAGCAAATAACTCGGCTAGGGTCTTGTCATAGCCTTGCATTAACTCGCCTATGGGTAATGTGGTAGTCTTGATTCCCAGGCTTTCGCCTAATGCCAAAGCGTCGCTGATGGAATGAGAGGAACTGTAAGGGGAAGGCATCAGCACACCGAAGACATTTTCTTTACCAAGTGCCGCGCAGGCGATCGCTGCTACTAGTGAGGAATCAATTCCCCCACTTAAACCCAGCACTACTTTAGAAAAGCGGCACTTTTGGGCATAATCTCGCACTCCCAAAACTAAAGCGTGCCAAATTTCCTCATCTTCGCCATCATATTCAGGTTCTACAGAACTCAACTGTAAATCCCGCAGTACCTCGTCAAATTCAACTACTACTAAATCACTTTCAAAACCACGGGCACGACATATCAATTCACCTTGACGATTCAAGGCAAAACTTCTGCCATCAAAAATCAAATCATCATTACCACCGACTTGATTTGCATAGATCATCGGTTGTTGAAAACGTACCGCACTATGCCGCAGCATAGTTTCTCGAAACTGCTGTTTACTCACGCTGTAGGGCGAGGCAGACAAATTCACAATCAAATCCACACCCAAAATTGCTAAGTCAGCAATCGGATTTGTAGCATAACTACGTTTGCCCCAAAATTCCTCATCATTCCACAAATCTTCGCAAATAGTTACGCCAATATGAATGTTATCTAGGGTGAAATAATTAGCTTGTAAACCCTGTTCAAAATAGCGACATTCATCAAATACATCATAAGTAGGCAAAAGCCGTTTGTGAAAAACTTGCTTTACGCTGCCCCTTTCTAACAATGCCATGCTATTAAATAAAGGTTTACCCCCACTATTGTGGACTTGGAAATTTTCTTCAACTGTTCCCACTAACACAGCTAAATTTGGCGGTAAATCTTTGACTAATTGTTGCAAAGTTATGCCCATTGCCTCAACAAAACTAGGATTTAACAATAAATCCCTCGGTGGATAGCCACACAAAGACAGTTCTGGTGTTAATAGTAACCGCGCACCTTCGGCGGCTGCTTGTTGTGCTGCACAAAGAATTTTGTCGGCGTTTCCTGGTAAGTCACCAATTATCGGATTAATTTGAGCGATCGCTATTTTCATTTGGGATTTTGGGATGAAAGGATTTTTAACCGCAGATAAACGCGGATGGACGCGGATAAGATTAAGAGAATTATTAATCATCTGCACGCTACTGTGCTTCTCAGGAGCGGAGACGCTGCGCGAACAAGCCGGGAAACCCTAGTCGAGCACTGCCTCGTTTATCTGCGTTCATCTGCGGTTGATAATTTAGATCAAATAAAAACTAAAGGTTTATCCTTTAACGGAGCAAATGCTTCTGCATCAAACTTATACAAACTAGCTGGACGACCTGCACCTCGCGATACTTTAATTCCGGTATCGCATAAAAAACCCAACTTGAGTAGACGCGCTCGAAAGTTAGAATAATCGGAAAAATTTTCCCCTAAAACTGTAGTGTATAACTGATATAAATCATTCAAAGTAAACGTTTCTGGCAAAACTTCAAAAGCTACGGGACTATACTCTAACTTATTTCGCAACCGCCTGTGTCCATACGCCAAAACTTCATTATGGTCAAAGGCTAATTGCGGCACTTGTTTTACCGGATACCAAGCTATACCAGTAACTTTATCAGCAATTAATTCTGCTTCTTCAAAACGGACAAGAGCAAAGTAACTAACTGATAGATAGCGCACACCATAACTATCAATTGCTTCCCGTGGATCGCGATTGGGTCCACCAAAGGTATACAATTGCTCTAAATAGAGATTGTTTACCCTAATTTTCTCCGACATAATGCGATAGGCGGCATCTTCTAAAGACTCTCCTTGACGCACTAAAGTACCGGGAAGACTCCAAGAATTTAAAAATGGCTCCTGTTGTCGCATTATTAATAAAACTAGTAGCCGATTCTGCGCGGTATCTACAGAAAAAATAACATTATCAACACCAACCTTGAAATCAGCCAAAGGTTGTTGATTTAACAGATTTGGAATTTTTTTTTGGTTGTGTCCTGGCATTCGTACAAATGCTCTCGATCAATATAGGCAACTACACGGGGGGTTAGAGCTTCGGTATCTCCATTTTCACGATACGCTGTTGAGGAAACATCTAGACCGATGAGGCTGGCGATCGCAGTTTTTCCTTTTAGCTTTTGCACCCCTGACAAACTAGACTCATCTATCGCATATCCCGGTCGCTGCACGACGAGTAATTGTACTTGTCGTAACAAATCTTCAACGCGATACCAACGCGGTAACTGACTTAGCAAATCTGAACCGATAACTAATGTTAATTCAGCGTCTTCACCTACACTTAGTTTCGCTTTCTCCACCGTTTCCAGTGTTCTCAAGCTACTTAATTCCTGTTCTAAAACAATATTGTGCCGTGGCGTACTTATATCCGTAATCAATAATCGCAGCATTTCCACCCGATGTTCCAAAGGTGTTTGATGCAATTTAAATGGATTATCCGCTGCCCAAACTACCACGCGATCATAACGTTGAGATAACCAATTTACAATCGCTTGATGTCCAGCAGTTGGCGGATCGGCACTAGTCCCAAACAAAGCAATTCTCAGCCGATTGTCATTTGTCATTTGTCAAAAGTCCTTTATTATTCTTTGTGTTGCTATCTCCTGTGTGTCCTCAATGTCTCTGTAGTTAGTTTCTTTTCTGCGTTTCCGCGGTTAATTGCCGTAACTTGGCAGAAATCTCGACTTGTACGGAAACAGGATTATTTAGTTGTCTGGTTTGGTGGGGTAAACTCGCAACCGAGGCGGCGCTACGTTGGCGAATTTCTGCTAAAGTCTCTGGCGCTTGCATCCGTCTACCCTCTTTAACTACTAACTGCAATAAAGGTTGTTCTGTGAAGGCGCTTTCATCTGCCATTCCCAACCTATCAACTTTCACCTTACCTTCCGTAAACGAGCGAAAAATCTGCTTGCGCCCTGGATAAGTCACTTTGCCGCTAGACTGTTTCATGACTGGGATGCCATCAATTTCTACGAGTTTATAAACTCCATTAATAGGCGAACCAGTAACTAGTCGCGTTCCCAGTCCATAACCATCAATTTGGGCACCAGCTGCTTTGAGTCTGGCAATTTCCCACTCGTCTAAGTCGCCACTAGCGAAAATCGAGACATTAGGAAGAAGCGATCGCACTTCTAGTGATAAGGTAACTAAATCACCAGAATCTAACCGAACCCCTGCTAATTTCATTTCCCCTGAATTTACTTTTTGGGCTAACTTTTGGGCAGCAGCGATCGTATCGTAAGTATCAATTAACAATGACGCACCCGGAAAATATCGATGAAATGCTGTAAAAGCCTGTTCTTCACTGCCTGCCATTGCTGATAAAGCCATCACCAAGGCGTGAGCCATCGTACCACTTGGCTTTTGTTTCAGTTGTAGCGCGGCTAACACATTGGAGGTAGCATCTAATCCACCAGCTAAAGCCGCCCGCGCCGCCCACAGAGAACCTTGGGGACTAAATGCCCGTCTTGTACCAAATTCTAGTAGCGTGGCTTTCTCAGAAGCTACATCACGAATCCGTGCCGCCTTTGTGGCAATTAAAGTCTGATAATTCAGGGTATTCAACAGGTAAGTTTCTACTAGCTGTGCTTGCCAAAGCGGTGCTTCCACACGCAATAATGGCTCATTCGCAAACACCGCTGTACCTTCTGGCACCGCCCACACATCGCCGGTAAAACGTCCCTCAGCTAACAGTGACCAAAAGCGATCGCTTGCGCCCTCAAAAATTCCTGTCGCCTGCAAAGCCTCTACTTGGGAAGAAGTAAAGCGGAATTTTTCTAAATATTCCAACGCCTGCGCCAGTCCCATCGCAATTAAATAACCAAAATTCTCTGGTAACCGCCTGACAAACAATTCAAAGCTTGCCCGCTTTTGTTCTACACCTTCACCTGTGTAACAAGCTGCCATTGTTAGCTGGTAAAGGTCGGTCAGCAAACTGTAATCAGCCGTAGAGAGGGTTAGTTCCTGGTTGTCTTGCTGATTGTTTGTATGTGCATAGTCCAAGTCTGGCAAAGTTATCATGCTCAAGCGACCTTACAAAAATGCTTATATTTATGGTAGGTTTTACCATAAATGATGTCAACTCTCGCAGGACTTATGTCATTTATTGCTTTAAATCAGTATAATCACGGTCAAGTTAATACTAGATTCATCAATTATTTAATATTTTGTAATAGTAATTAAAAATAATAACTAGATAGTTGTAAATAAACTATTAAATATTTTCATATCTTGCACTTGGTTCAGAATGATAGAATTAAAGAAGAAAGT
>CAXTNZ010000215.1:0-12633 GCA_964245695.1 uncultured bacterium
CAGTTAGATAAACACTATCTTGAGCAGGGTTGTAAAATAAAAATAGTTGCAGCCAGTCAGAGAAAATATTTGTATTATTTTTGACTTACAGTGTAAGGATTACAGATAATGGAAGTTATAAAAAGAGCCATCAAACCAGAAAGCTATATATCGTTTCTCCACATCTACCCAACTACTTGGGGAACTGCTGGTGACATCTGTTTAATCCGTGAATCTGTAGCTAATAATTCAACAGGAGCGAAGTTTGTAGGTCACTTCCAAAAGGGATGGAGCGCGATCGCTTGGCAAGCTCTCCGATAATAAAAGTTGCAGGTAATGTAGGTGACGGACATCCTAAAGAGCACCCGTCCGAATGGGAGGCTTATGAGGGTGTAGATAGAGAAATAGCGATCGCAGCTCTGAAACCTTGGGGCTTTAAGTTAATTGAGTCTATATAAAAAATAAGGTGAGTAATTTCCATTAATTAAAGAAATAGTGTAAATTACTGACCCCAAAGAAATATTTAAAATAGATATGTGGGTAATGGTGCCTGAGGCCTAGGAAAAGAAAATTATTGCTTAGTTCCGAGTTCCCCACTCACCATTATCTGTACTCACCAGAATTATTTAGCAACCAAAACTGGTTCTTTTGCTGTTGACTGCACTAATTCGACTGTTGACTGCACTAGTTCTTTTGCTGTTGACTGCACTAATTCGGCTGTTGACTGCACTAGTTGTTTTGCTGTTGACGCTACTGGCTGTGGCTGCAATTCGGTGTAAAGTTCACTTAGCTGAGTTGCGACACCATCCCAACTAAACTTGCTTTCAACGCGCTTTCTACCACCTTTACCTAATTTTTGTGCCCATTCTGGATTCTCTAGAATTCGGTCAATTGCAGCTGCAAAAGCGGGTACGTCTTGTGGTGGTGCTAATAAACCAGTTTCTTCAGGAACGACAGTATATTGCAATCCACCGACATCACTTGCTACTACTGGTGTACTACAAGCCATCGCTTCAATCGCTACCAGTCCAAACGGTTCGTAGTGACTGGGAACTACAGAAACATCAGCAGCTGCGTAGTAAGTGGGCAGAATTTCTTGACTGAGGCGACCTGGGAAAGTGGTAATATCGCTTATTCCCAATTCTTTGACAATGCTTTCGATGCGATCGCGTTCTATACCGTCGCTTTGACCAGGTACGCTACCACCACCGATAATTAGTTGCAAGTTTTCCTTTCCGCGCAACTTAGATTCGGCTATTGCACGCACCAAGGTTTCTATACCTTTGCGGGGGTCAAAACGTCCCACATAGATTACAACTTTAGCGTCATTTGCTATTCCCAACTCGGCTCTAGCTGCAACTCTATCAATGCAACCAAATTGGCGAATATCTGTACCGCAAGGAATAATATCGATATTACCTTTTAAAGAAACCAATTCGCGCATGTGTTCTTTTTCTTGCGGACTAGTCGCTACAATCCTTTCGGCTGTCTCCAACACTTCTTTTTCTACTGTTAACCGCTGATTAGCAATCAGGGGAATATTTTCTATCGTGTTGTATTTGACTGCTCCCAAAGAGTGGTAGGTATGAACTTGTGTACTTCCTTGAATTTTCTTCAACTGCATTCCTACCCAGCTAGACAGCCAGTAGTTTGTGTGAATCAAAGAATATGTAAAGCCATTTTCTGCTTGGAACTTCAGAAAATTATCTATAAACTCTGGCAAATACTCAAAAAGATCATCACGCGGTACAAACTCAAGTTCACCTGCTTGTAAACGAATTGTTCGACAATTTTCGCTATGTTGCACAATTGTCTCTTGCTCCGCACTTACTTTGCGGGTAAACATATCAACTTTCCATCCTAGCTGACCGAGTGCTTCACCCACATTCCGCACGTAAACATTTTGTCCTCCAGCTTCTTCTTTTCCGATTTCAATCGCGGGGTCTCCGTGCACTGAAATTAAGGCGATGCGTCGTTGAGTTGTAGAGTTCATGATTTGTGTGTTGTGTTGCTGATTTAAAAAACGTTTCAGGTAGTTCCAAGCTTGCGCCTAGCTCTTAGTTCGCAGTTCGTCAATAAACTTTACGTGTTGTTATCTTAATTTAATCTGTCACATATTTTTACACATCTGCTGCTAGAAATATTCCTTTGGCATACGTATTTATATTTGATTTCTTTATACATAAATTGCCGTATTCTTATCTAACAACATTGGTAAACGAACCTAAATAATTTCTTGAAAATTACTCTTATCAACTTATATCTACACTATGAATTAACATACTTAAAAGCAACTTTTCCAACGAAAAGTTGCCCAGTATTTATATGTGTAAATACTTTAAAAAGCCGGATTTTCCACTCAATTATTCCATCAGATAACCAATCGTATTTAAGGGCTTACCTTGATATTTGCATGTTGCAAGGAATGCCCTTACTAAGAAGATTTCTGTGGACAAGCGTGTGGTTGAAATTAAACGTTGGGAAATATAATATATTGCAACAACTGAAAACTTTGTCGTATATGATACAGTTTTTCTATAAAAACTAGATTCTACCTAAAGTAGTAATAATTTATATCACCCTAGGTCAAATACCCACTGCGCTAGTCCGAAGACGAACTATAGCAAACCATAACTTGGTGTGGAGAGAAGTCTGAGGTATAACGTTCTAGGTTAGGGTCTGCTCTTAAGGAATTGAAGAGAAACGTAATTTCCACCTTATTTAAAGCAGAAGTGATTTCCGGCGTATTGTTACGCTCTACCCTAGTTTATGGCAACATGAAGCGGTAAAATATGCCTATGCAATTAGAATTTATTCCGGTTGAAGAGTTTTACTTTGCTCTAACTCTGGCGCTTCGCACGCTGGATGATTGGGAAAAACCTGGTTTAGTCGAACAAGCGCGATCGCAACTTTTGGCAGAATACGGTCAACCCTCTACGGTCGCTCCTGGCAAACAGAATACCTTTAATTATGTATTCCGTGTCCAAGGCGTAGACAATAGTCCATCACAATCGCTTATCGTCTCGCTCAGCGATTGGCAAGGTAAGCTGCGTTTAAGTAGCGACTATGGCTGGATGCTAGATCCAGAACGCAAGCCAATTCGCACTGATAAATTTAGCCTCAGACAGCAGTTCGCGCTTGAGTTGCGATCGCACTTTCAACAATGGCTGCAACTACCATGACTAACTCGCATTAGCATAATTGACAATTAAAAATTAAAAATCAAATTTAAATTTGATTTTTAATTTTTAATTTATCTTCGACATGAATTAATTTGTCGCTTGTGCTAGCATTTGCTTCAGCTTTTCTAATTCCGAAGCCCAGCGGGGATCTGGACGAACAGCATCGGAGTCATTCGTGCTGCTGCTGCTACTGCTTTCGCGAGAACCACCACCACGACGAGGCTTTTTAGAGCTTCTATCGCGACGATTGCTTTTCTCTCCAGTGTTAGGTATGGGGTTTCCAGCGGTGCTAACCGCCGGTTTAGGATCTGCTGCTGCTTGCTCCTCCTGCTCCTCACCTTTTGTGCGAGGTAATGCCTTCTCTAACTTAATGGCAACGTCTTTGAACATCTGACCATTGTATTTTTCAATAATTTGGTCAGCATGTTCGTCATCGTTGACTGTCAGAAAACCGAACCCACGGCATTTGCCTGTTTTCCGGTCTTTGATTAGTTTAGTGGTGACAGCTTCACCTTCTTCAGCAAAAACTGCTTGCAGTTCTTGACGGTCTATTTCTTCTTTCGGCAAATTGCCTATGTATAGGCGAACTGACATGAACTATACCTCCATTGGATAAATCTGACTGGGCAAGAAAACAATCCCTTGGCTTTGGCTTTTAAGAGATGCTATTGACCAACATTGCCATAAACCATTTTTTTTACTCAAAACTGTCAACCTATACAATACAGTTTTTCGTCAGGAGCAAGGGAGAAGTACAAGGGGAGGTTTCCTCCTCTCGGAACTTCGGTCTTGTTTAATAGTCAAGCGCGACAACGCCAATAACACCTTAATTCTAAGATTTGTAAATTTAACGGCACACTGCCTGCCACAAAAAACTTTTTCTATGCCCTTGTTCGGGAAAACCAAACACCAATCTTTACATTACCACGGTATTTTCTACGTAGCTAGTTCAGCGCTTACATTTCCGGCAGTCACATAATCGCATCGTAGCATAAAACACCTATTTTCTAAACGGTATTTCGGAAACAAAAACCAGCCAGTGGCTGGTTGATTTGCTGCTGTGTTGAAAGGAAAAAAAGATAGGTAGGCGTGCGACCAATACTTAAAACTGAGCTATGAAGCCGAGTTATGTCGGTTGCTAAAGATTTAATTGTTAATAAATGTAACATTTTTTGAAATAATCCGCAACTTTTGTTTACATTCCGCTGCGCGGAGTCATTGGTCAATAGTCATTAGTTATTAAACTAATAACTAACCTGTAACGAGAATGTACGCGCCCCAAGCCAGTGTTGTAACTGCCAAAACCATAGACCAAATGGCATGAAAGCTATTAATGGTTTTACCGTTTTGAGTTTGTAACGTTTGGACATCGATCCAAGGAGTTGCTCCCCGCCGGAACCAGCCTGTGACAGTAATTTGCCGACCAATCCAGTCTTGGGGATTGACTGACTGCACCAGCCAGGAAATATGATGTAATTTCACCAAACCTGTGTTGGATTGTAAGATTAAATCTTGTTCTAAGGAGTTGCTAGTGCCGCGACGACCTAATAGCTTGCCAACAAGACGGACTCTCATGCTGTCGATCGGTAAAGCTGATGGGTTAGCTAACAGGTTGGGCAAGTGGTCGTCAGTTTGCACGGTAGCAGGTCTAGTATCTGGAACTAAAATTTGCAGTATCGAAGGTTTCATATCTGCAAAATCCGGAAACAAATAAAGAATCCGCATCACCGTGCCGATGCTAAAACCAATAAGTACGCAACCGGTAACGAATGACCAATTGTCGTATATCCACTTCAGGTTAAATAACTTGAATGAGAATGCTATTTGCCACATCAGGTATAGCAGACCAGCAAACATCACACCTAGGGGAATTCCTAAAAAGGGAGCTATTTGTAAGAAAAAAGAGTGTCGCTTGATTTGTAAGGGCTGTTGGCTGGTCAGATATATTTCCAGGTCTAGATGCCAGTGGCTAGCTATTTCACATAAACGTTGGATGCGATCGCCGATTAAGGGATGGCTATTGTTGATTGTAAACCATCGACGATAGGGATTGAGATTATCCCACATTAAGAATGATTCAAAAGGAATCTGACCAGCAATACTACCTAAACACAAACTCTGCTGGTGGCTGACTGGTGCTAAGATATTCAGACTTTCCAGATGCCTTGGAGTCTGTTCTTGTTTTTCGATTTCAGCAGCAACGCCAATAGCAATTTTCAGTAAGGCGCGAATCAAAGCATTGGGATTACCGGTGATTTCCGCGGCAAGGCGATCGCTATAATAAAGCCGCCACTTAGATAACCATAAAGCCGTGCTGGTCAGCAAACACCAAACTCCATAAGCGAGGCTAGATATTACTACTCCAGGTAGATGCAAAATTTTGTTTGATATACCGTCTGTCCACTGCGACACTTTTTCGTATACTTGATAAATCGGCAGTGTCACCAGCAGCACCAAAGACATCACCACACAATCCCAGTGGGCGATATGCGCCAACTGAGTTGCATAGATTGTGGCGATTTCATCATCTGCTAGTTGCTCTAACAACCCCTGACTAACTACAATCCGGGCAGTGCGTGGTAAATGACCATAACTGAGGGCAATCGGTGCAGTGATTGGCAAAATACTCAATTTAGGTAAATGCCAGCGTCGCTGTTGGCAATAGCGTTGCAGCAACCGCACCGCCTCGCGACTGTGAGCATTTAAGGTTTCTTTGGGCAACTCTCGCCGACCATAAAAGTTAGTCAGCAGCCAATCTAACAACCAAGGTGATGCTACAATCGAAATCCCCAACACTATCAGCAAAAATTGAGTAAGGTCTTGATATAAAAGCTGCAATGGCTGCAAGTGTAGTTTGTATAAAATATCGTTGAGCCATCCCATTGCTAGCTTGAGAATTGCCCGCATTACCCAAAATAAAGCGATGAATGTCCCTGCCATCAACAGCCGCAAGGGTAATAATTTCAGCTTATGCCGGGGTTGCCATACCTTTGCTCGTTTGGCGTGCCGCCAATAAATTTGGGCAATTTTGGCTTTTACTCGGTTTGCGGGTGGTAGTAGCAAGTTATCTGATTCGCTGCTAGGATTAGTCGGTTTGACTACTATTTGTCTTACCGATGATTGAAATGGACTGATGGGAGGAGGTTCTGGGCGTGAATTATCGCCTGAATTTTCTAAGGGGACAAATCCAGTTTCCGATTTTTTTGATTGGCTATCATTTTTTTTGCTTTTTGTCAACTCTTTTAGGGCGCGGTCTGCCCACTGCTTAACTTGAGGATTATTAATATCAGTTAGAGTTTGGCACAGGGCGATCGCTTTTTCGACATTGCCGCTGCGTGCATAAGCCATCACCAACCCGACTTTTGCTTGCAATACGGCATTAGTCGAATTGTCTTGTGTGCGAGCAACAGTTTCTAGTTGAGCGATCGCATTATTATAATCCCCTTGCTTGAGGGCAAATAAACCAGCCTCCAAAGACGATTCGGCATGTGAAGGCATAGAAATCCTTGGACTCCAATTGTAAACTTATACCCTATAAATCAACCGCGCCCGATTAAGCCGCAACAAGTGAATTATCCCTCTACTGGTTGAGAGGAAAACACCGGGGCTACTGCACTCAATTTCAACTCTGGATGGTCTTGCTCTAATTGCTGGCAATTCCATTCATTGCGAAACAGTAACACTGGGCGATCCATGCTGTCTTTGACTGTAGTGGTGTTGAATAAACGTCCCACCTTATTCAAAGGTTCCCAACCGCCCTCAACCCAACGAGCGACACTGTAGGGCAATAATTCTAGCTGGGTTTCCACGCCATATTCATTTTGTAAGCGAAACTGTACCACCTCGAATTGCAACTGACCCACCGCCGCCAAAATTGGATCGCGCTTGGCTTCATCAGTTGAGTACATAATTTGTACTGCACCTTCTTCGCGCAACTCGGAAACACCTTTTTGGAATTGCTTGAACTTAGAGGGGTTGGGATTCCTCAGAATCGCAAATAACTCCGGGGAGAAATAGGGAATACCTTCATACTCCAACTTCTGCCCAACGTAAATTGTATCGCCGATCGCAAAAACACCAGGATTGTTCAAACCAATAACATCGCCTGCATAAGCTTCATCAATCGATTCCCGTTCTTGAGCAAATAACTTTTGCGGGCGAGACAGGCGGATGATTTTACCAGTGCGGGCGTGATTCACCGTCATATCTTTTTCAAATTTGCCCGTACAGACGCGGATAAACGCCACGCGATCGCGGTGTTTCGGGTCCATGTTAGCCTGAAGCTTGAAAACAAACCCAGAAAATTCCGGGTAGGTAGGGGGAATTTCGCCGACGCTGCTGTGATGAGGACCCGGTTTCAGGGCGTAGTTGAGGAAGTCTTTGAGAAATAACTCTACCCCAAAGTTGGTCATAGCGCTCCCAAAGAACACGGGGGTCATTTTGCCTTGATGCACCAACTCCAAATCGAGTTCTGGTCCGACTCCTTCTAAAAGTTCTAAATCATTTTTAAGTTGGTAGTAAAGGTCTTGTTCTAGGAGTTCTTCTATTTTGGCATCACCCAAATCAACTACCGTATCAAGCGCCTCACGACTTCCGTGGAAACTGCGTTCAAACAGGTGAATTTGCTGTTTATCTCGGTCAAACACACCTTTAAAGCGATCGCCCATCCCAATGGGCCAGTTTACCGCATAAGTTTGTAAGCCTAATTCTTTCTCAATTTCATCCAACAGTTCCAGAGGTTCTCTTCCTGGGCGGTCAAGCTTGTTGATAAATGTAAAAATGGGGATACCCCGCATCTTACACACTTCAAACAACTTCCGCGTTTGAGGTTCCAAACCTTTCGCCACATCAATCAGCATCACCGCGTTATCCGCTGCGGCTAAAGTACGATAAGTATCTTCACTGAAATCTTGGTGCCCAGGTGTATCTAATAAATTTATCTGACAGTGCTGGTATTCAAACTGCAACACAGTAGAGGTAATGGAAATACCTCGTTGTTGTTCCATTGCCATCCAGTCAGAAGTCGCTTTACGCTGCGCTCGTCGCGCTTTTACTGCCCCGGCTTCGTGAATCGCACCTCCGTATAATAGTAGCTTTTCTGTCAGAGTAGTTTTACCAGCATCCGGGTGAGAGATAATCGCAAAATTGCGACGTTGTTTAACTGCTTGAGCGAGTTCAGACTGAAGTTCAGTAGACATAATTGATATGCGATCGCTTTGTAACTTAACTTAACTTAACTTTTTCCCACTTTAGCGAGTCTTTTAATCTTAAGACAACGATGCTCGTGATAGGGTCTTAATGTTAAGTTAAAACCTGATTTAATCGGAGAAAAGAATGTACGATACCGATAAGCGAAAGCTTTTATCAGGACTGTGTCATGGAGCCATCTTTTTTAGTACTACGTTTGTATCTGTCGGTGTACCTATCGCCATGCTATTCGTCAGTGATGACCCGGTTGTTAAGGAAAATGCCAAAGAAGCCATTAATTTCCACTTAAATGTCTGGGTTTATGGTGCCATTATTACAGTGTTGATTGTTGTCAGCCTCGGCTTGCTACTTCCCTTAGCATGGTTAGGGTATCTGCTGCATTGGGGATTGACAATTTGGGCACTTGCCCAGATTTTCAGCGATCCAGATAAACCATTCCGTTATCCCTTCATTTTTCGGGTTTTTTAGGACAAATTAGCTAGTAGTAAATACCTAAGTATTTATTACTAGCCAATTTGTGTAATTAATTTATTGATGTAAATTTTTTTGTGTCCATCAAAAAGATGGCAGATAAGCTGTAAAATACAAAATTGCCCCACACGTTATAAGTAGTAGGGCAGAGGACAGTTAAGCACTTCTTGTAGTCTGTCCTACATAAGCAAGGTTTTTCTTTGAGTGTGTGACGCTTTGTTTTGTGTCCATTAAAATAGGCTGAAAGTGTCTTTTGTCACTCGTGCTTGAGCAAGCAGCTTTCGCTGCTTTAAGTTGTGGTATTTTGGGAAAATTACTGCAACTGGCTGAAGTCATAACCATCAAAAATTTTTTGTGTCGTAAATTAATAGCTTTGACGATGGCTACTGACTACATTTTATTTATCCACGGTGTGAATACTCGTGAGGAACGAGAGAAACCCACCTACGCTAACGAGTTGATTAGACAGATCAACAAGTTCATCGGCGACTCCTACCAACTCAAACCAATCTCCCTATACTGGGGCGATGTCAACATTGAATCAGAGCAAGACCTGATGTACAAGGTCGCACATACTGGCGGTTGTTGGCATCAACTATGGTTCCAAAAAACACGCCAAAATACAATTCTTCATTTTATGGGTGATGCGGCTTTATATATCAGCCGCAGTGTAGGTTCCAAAATTGTGGAAGCGCTGAAGATACAGATAGAAGTTGGATTGGATGACGCTAATCCAGGCGATCGCTTACACTTAGTTAGCCACAGTTGGGGAACATTTATCCTTTTCGATATACTATTTGCTGCCCGTTGGAATGACACGACTATTCCCGGTCATGAAAGTGCGATCGCAATTCGCCGATGCTTTAATGGATTAGAACCGAATCCAAACGAGGGTGTTCGTCTCGCCAGCATTCACACTATGGCATCGCCGATCGCCATCTTCAGCTTGCTGGATATAGTTAAAGGCGAAAATCAAGCTTTGATACCAGAACTAACACAAAACCAAGCAGAACAACGTGCCAGCCACGACATCACGCCCAAGTTAAAACAACTTGTAGCCAATCTCAGTCAAAAACAAGATAGCAAAAAGCTACCTTGGCGGAACTATATTCACCCAGCAGATCCTGTAGCTTGGCCTCTCGACCCTCTGCTTTACAGCTTAGTCGATGGATTAACGCGAGACATCGAAATTAAAGATGTCATTAGCAAATTAACTTTCCTCGAATCTCTGATGCAACCTTTGAGCCAAACAGTCGCACCATTGTTATTGTATGGCGGTCAAGCTCACGATAGCTATCTTAATAGTGTGCAGGTGGCGCAGGAAATTGTTCAGACAATTCAACAGACAGCGACAACTTGAAACAACGGTAAAGGGCAAAGGGTAAAGGGCAAAGGAATAAGAAAAAACCTTTAACCTTTCCTCCTCCTCAATATCCCTCTTACCTTTCCCCCTTCTCCCTGCCCCTTTGCCCTTCTTTCAAGTCAGGCTGTTAACCTTTGATAATATTTTGATAATTTGGTTCATATCGGGGTTTACCATACTTCATGGTAAACCCTTGAAAAAACTTTATGTTTCCCCAACATCGCCCTCGCCGTTTGCGTACCCATTCTCAACTGCGCCGGATGGTACGCGAAACTGTTTTGACGACAAGTGATTTAATTTACCCTCTATTTGCTGTACCAGGTGAGGGAATTGCGAATGAAGTCAAATCAATGCCGGGAGTTTATCAACTTTCGGTAGACAAAATTGTCGAAGAAGCAAAAGAAGTTTATGACTTAGGGATTCCCGCCATTATTTTATTTGGTATTCCCGCAGATAAAGATGTAGATGCTACTGGCGCGTGGCATGATTGCGGTATTGTCCAAAAAGCTGCGACTGCGGTGAAGTCAGCAGTGCCGGATTTGATTGTCATCGCTGATACTTGTTTGTGTGAGTATACCAGTCACGGTCACTGCGGTTATCTGCAAGTTGGTGATTTGACGGGACGGGTTTTGAATGATCCGACTCTGGAATTACTCAAGAAAACAGCCGTATCTCAAGTGAAAGCTGGGGCGGACATCATTGCGCCTTCCGGGATGATGGATGGATTTGTCCAGGCAATTCGCACGGGTTTGGATGAAGCTGGATTTACAGATACGCCGATTATGTCGTATGCTGCTAAGTATGCTTCGGCTTACTATGGTCCATTTCGGGATGCAGCCGACTCGACACCGCAATTTGGGGACAGACGTACTTATCAAATGGACCCAGGTAACGCCAAAGAAGCGATTAAAGAAATTGAACTTGATATCGCTGAAGGTGCTGATATGCTCATGGTGAAGCCAGCTTTGGCATACATGGACATTATCTGGCGCGTCAAACAAGCCTGCAACTTACCTGTTGCCGCTTACAATGTTTCCGGTGAGTATGCCATGATTAAAGCCGCTGCCCTTAATGGTTGGATTGACGAACAGCGCGTAGTTATGGAAACTTTAACTGGGTTTAAACGCGCTGGCGCTGACTTGATTTTGACCTACCATGCCAAAGATGCGGCGCGGTGGTTAGAAAAGTAAAAAGGTTGACAAAAAACACTTTTTCTAGTTTCACAAACTTCGTCAAAGAAAGCATCGGTTGTAAATATAGGGCAAATTTAATCAGTCTCAGCAGTTTTAACTAGAGAATTGTGTGACTGATTAAGTTTGCCCAAACTTTTAGATCAATAATTGTCTCAAATCTACGGAATGCCACCGTACATATTACCGCTTTACATAACTTGCGGCGAAAGTTTAACGTTGTAGTTGAAGACTTACTACGAAATACTACACAAGTCGAGCGTTACCTTGTTTGCCATCCAGGTAGGCGATCGCTTATAAAGAATATAGTTAATAAATTTTCAATTGGCATTTTCGCGTCAATTGATTTAATAAAAAAGTTTCATAATTTTTAAAGGAGCATAAAAATATGGATATGCAAGTCCTGAGAGAACGTGCTGGGCTTAGCCGTGCTGAGGTTGCGTTCAGGCTTGCAATCAGTGAAACCAGTGTTCGCAACTGGGAAGCAGGGCGTACAGAACCAACAATGACACCAAAAAAATATTTAGACACTTTAAGCCTGTTTAAATGTACACCTGAAGAGTTGGCTCTTGCAAGCGAAAAGTCAATTAATCAGAGACATAAGCGCAAACCCGGAAGACCAAAACGCTTTCCAGACAATCAGGTAACTCAACTACCTGACTCACCAGTTTGCAGCTAAACAAAAGTTAATATTAATCGAAGAGGTATTTCGTAGTAAGCGTTTCAACGCTTATTTCTTAGGCACGAAGCGTGCCCACTACAAGCCGGAAAATTACAACGTATGTGTGACACATGCGCTACAACCTGAGACAATAAATTTCTTGGGCATACAAGCTTCGCAACGCTTGTAATACTTTTTGTGACAAGGCAAACTTAATGATAGCGATTAATTGCCCCCAACTTTTGAGTTCTTCTAGGCAATTAGTGTGCCCAAATTGTTGGGCGTAAAAGTTGCACCAAAAATCCGGTGCGTGATTGGTTTTTAGCTTACGCCAACGCTTGCGCCAAGTCAGAAAATCTACTATTTTGGGCGGTGCAACTCCCAAAATAGGTGGTATTTCCGCGTAACTGACAAATCTACTCATGCCCTCAGCTACCACCAAAATCATATGTCTCCACAAGCGGATTTCTCTAATCCTCCCAGCGTCGATGTTGAGAAGCAGGGCAATCGCCTCTACTGTCACAAATCTAGATAAAGGATGAACATCGTTTGACTCAGGCTTAATTATTGTTATCATAA
>CAXTNZ010000216.1:0-12567 GCA_964245695.1 uncultured bacterium
CCCCACTCCCCCACTCTCCCCATCCACCGCATTGAGGGTGGTGGTGAGCAGCAACTCTGATGGTGATGTCAAAGCTGATGAACAGCTGACATTGCGGGAAGCGATCGCTCTGGTCAATGGTACGCTATCACTCGATAAACTCAGCAGTGCCGAAAAGGCTTTCGTCCAACCAACAACTGGTGCTTCGCGCATTGAGTTTAATTTGCCCAGTGGTGCAACTACGATTCAATTGCAGCAACAACTGCCGGATTTAGCAAGTCCGGGATTGGTGATTGATGGTTCTACTCAACCTGGATATAATGCGTCTGGTTCAGCTACAGCGGAAATTGCCATTCCAATTCCGGTGGTGACGATAACTCCTGCACCCGATAAAGAAATATTTCGCGGTTTGACTGTTGTCGCCGATGGTGTGACTATTCGCGGCTTGAGTATTTATGGTTTTAATGCCAGTCCGATTAAGCAGCAATTGGGCAATTTGTTGATTTATGATGGGGTTCCCAAACCGGTGACTTTGACGACACCGCCAGGGGATATTGTGATTTCCCATCGCTTTCCACCTCCTAACACCAAGCGACAGCAACCGCCTAACAGTAGTTTTCCCTTTTATAACAGGGATGTCCCACCGAAGAACGTTGTGATTGAAAACAACTGGTTGGGGCTGACGACTGATGAAAAAGCACCACCAACGACATCGGCTTTTGGGGTTTATGTTTTTAACTCCCAAGGTACAACGATTCGCAAAAACCGGATTTATTACCACGATGGGAGTGCAATTATAACCTCTGTGCGCGGTGAAAATACGGTAGTCCAACAAAACATCATCGTCAGTAATGGCATCGACGGAATGCCCGATGCCTTGCGCTTTGAAGGTGTGGTAACAAAGTCTCAGATTGTAGGTAACTTGATTTGTGCCAATGATGGGGCTGGGGTGTATTTATTTAAACCAGAAGGTGATGTGCTATTAGAAAATAACAAAATTACTTATAACGGCAGACGTTTGCGGCGGGCGGCGGTATATTTGATGGGCAGCAATCATCAAGTGATTGGCAACGAAATTGACCATCAAACTGGACCTGGGGTGGTGGTATCGGCTTTTCCCAATAGCGATCGCAACATCATCCAAAATAACTCTTTTGCGGCGCTGGAAGGTTTGAGTATTGACCTCAACACCCAGCGCAATCTTGATGTCAGCGACTTTCAACGGGGAGATGGTCCCAACGCCAAGCGCGATTCTGCTAATCGTCGCCTGGATACGGGAAATGGGGCAATTAATGCGCCGGAATTTGTCGCCAGGGCGTTTGCACCCAGTGGTAACGGCGTGACATTGCAGGGTAAGGCTGATCCTGGTTCGTCCGTTACTATATATCGCTTGGGAGATTATCAAAGAGGTAAGCAAGCGCTTTATCAACCAGGTTATGGGGCGCTTAGTCAACCCTTGGCGACTGCAACAGTGGACAATAAAGGCAATTTTAGCGTCACAGGAACAGGCTTGCAGACTGGGGACATGGTGAGTGCGATCGCCACCGATCCAAAATATGGCACATCTGAACCCGCCATTGCCGCCGTAATTGGTACGCCTGGGACTACAACCAACCTGACACCATCTTCTCAACCAACCCCAATTCAACCTCCACAGTGTACATCGCGACCAGCGCCACCCGCACCACCAACGCCACCACCAACACCAACACCGCCACCAGAAGCGCCACCGGAACCCATACGCATACGAGTCCCGCGCAACATTCACTTTGCCTTAGATAAATCCTTTATTAGTCCGCAGAGTGCGGTAATTTTGGATCGCGTGGCACAGGTGTTGAAGCAATATCCGGTGATTGTGATTGAAATAGTTGGTCATACTGACCCGCGCGCTAGTGACGCATATAACCTAGCGTTGGGCAGACGGCGGGCATTAGCTACGAGAAATTACTTATTACGCCAAGGTGTCTCACCAGAACGAATGACCATTCGTTCCCAGGGTGAAAGCCAGCGTGTGGCGGAAGGTACAAACAGGGTAGATTATGCACGCGATCGCCGTGCGGAAATTATTTTCAAAGACATTAGAGGTATCGACATCATTATTGAAGGACAAGAACAAGATTTGCAAATAGAACCTCCTAGAGGCAGAAGGTAGCCGAGTAGTTGCTCTACTAGGTTGTTCAGTTTGCCCCTTTGCTGGGGTGGGGGAATGAAAAGGGTGCGTCATCAAACAACTCATGAAAGCACTCTTCAAATATTCCCCTCTTGTAACTACTTTCTTCTCGGTGCAAGATTACCTATTTCTTCCTTCGTGTCCTTTGCGCCTTTGTGGTTCAATCATAGGTAGTTTTAGAGCGGGAAGGGAGTAAGAGCCATTAATTAAGTTGAGGTGTGAAACAAAGCTGGTCTATAGACCTATAGCGCAAAGCACAATTGCATCAGCATCGCCAAAGCACTTTTTAGACATAACTGTAGAAGCCTTCAACGTCAACTAATAATTTTTTTAGTAAATGTACTTGACTTATTTTTCTTTAAATGAATAGATGGCAAGACAAGATTAACCAAGAGCAAATCCAAATTAAGACTCTTTAGTCAGTAGCGGATGTGCGAGAAAAAGCAGATTTTTGTAAAGTGATCGCCTTACTCCTAAAAGCGGAGGCTCACCCTACTACCCCTGTTTTGATGGTCAACGGTTTTACGTGTTGTTTAGGATCTTGCAATGAAACCTTTATTTAAGCGTGTATCAACAATCGCCCACCCTCAGGCAACTAAAAAGACTGTCAGTTCTCAAATACTCCAACCTTTAAAGCCTACACTTCTGACACTGCTGTTCACAGTGGCGCAAGTCCCCTTACAATACCTTTTGTTAGAAAGCATTTCGTCGGGCGGGAAGGCTTTGGCACAGGCACAGACGACAAGTTGTCCAGCTGGTACATCACCAACAACCCTAGAGTGGAATCCCACCACCAACGTCCAAGATATCTTAAGCCAAACCCTGAGTGTTGGCGGAATTAGAACCACTATTAACTTCGCTGAAAGTGACCCAGAAGTTATCGACCCAGGCGAAACACGTCTAGACTCAGCTGTATACGGCGGTATTGCCGGACCGAACCTAAGGTTTAATATAGGAGGAAATTCACTCAATAAACCACAACGAGATGCCAATCCGGCACCAGTTGGAAGTAGTGCCACACTCACCATTACCTTCGCACAACCAGTCACCTTGGCATCTCCCTTAACTTTGATGGACATTGACCGAAATGGTGCCAGGGATGGTGGGAGAATCTTCCAGGATAGGGTGACTGTAAGAGCAGTTAATGGAACTTCACCTGTTGGGTTAACAGCCAGGGCAATAGGTAGAAATACTAGAGTGACAAATCAAGGTAACAGCATTCTTGCAGAGGGTATAAGAGAGAATGCAGAAAACTTTGAGAACGATGGCAACATCGAGGTCACGCCATCTGGGCAAGTTAGTCAAATCCAGATTCTCTACGAGCCAGGAACAGAATACGGTACTCCAGGGCAAGATGAAACCGTTGGACTTGCCAGGATACGTATCTGTGGTGGAAGAGGCTCGATTGGCGATACTGTTTTCCAAGACCTGAACGGCAACGGCACTCAAGAACCTGATGAAGTGGGACTTGGCGGCGTTAGGGTCAGATTGTTTGGTTCGGGTCCGGATGGTGTTATTAACACTCCCGATGACAACCTGATCGCGGAACAATTGACTGATAATAGTCCAAATATAATTATCGGTGGTAGGGGTAATTATACCTTCAATAATCTGCCACCAGGCGTTTACAGAGTTGAATCTGACACTCCCCCAGGTGCGCCACCCAACGATCGCGCTTTTCTCACCACTGGTCAGAATCCGATAATTGTTAATCTCGGACCTGATCAAAACTTCCTCAACGCCGATTTTGGCTTCAACATGACAGGATTTAGCGGTAATAATCCTGGTTCCATCGGCGATACGGTGTTCAACGACCGGAATGGCAACGGCGTACAAGACTCTGACGAACCAGGAGTTCCGAATGTCTCTTTAACCCTGACTCTTCCCGGACCAGATGGCAGATTGGGCACTCCCGACGACACAACGCAGACAACCACCACAAATAACGACGGCAAATATAGCTTCAATGTGCCTCCAGGTCCTTACAGAGTGGGAGTTAACCCGCCTTTCAACTTACCACAAGTTACGACTGGTGGTAACCAAGTAGATATCACTCTCTCATCAGGTCAGACGCTAAATAACGTTGATTTTGGCTTGCGGCTACCGCCTGGTGGTACTATTGGCGATACAGTGTTCAACGACACAAATGGCGATCGCACTTTTAATTCAGGCGAAACCGGAATTCCTAATGCAACTCTGACTCTGAGAAATGCCAGCGGTCAGACAGTTGCTACCACCACCAGCGATAATAACGGTAAGTACCTCTTCACTGGCTTGCCACTAGGCAGCTACACTGTGGACGTAACAAGACCCGGTAGCTTAAACCCAACTACTAACACAACTTTGTCAGCTAACCTGACTGAAGCCAATCCGGATAACCTCGACGTTGACTTTGGTTTCAATGGTGGTCGTGTAGGCGCAGCCCAGACCGGTCTGCGGTTAGTCAAACGAATTACCAACGTGTTTAGAAATGGTCAGCTTCTCAACGTTGGCAACTTCAACACCTTTGTAGATGACCCCAATGATGATAACGACAATATATTACAGCAGGCAGGACGTGCGCCTGTCGGCGTTATCCAACTGGAAACACCGTTGCAAAGCAGTGATGAAGTGGAGTACACGATATATTACCTTGCTGAAGGAGATGAAGAGTTGCGAAATGTCAGGTTCTGCGACTTGATTCCAGCGGAGACAAGCTATAGTTCCGGGGACATTTCACTGAATCAAGCTGGTACGCTTAGTTCGCTGACTAACGCTCAAGATAGCGACCAAGGAGCATTTTTTACTCCCTTGCAACCGTTGCCTTCAGGTAATACCTGCCTAAGTCAAACAAATAGTAAGGGTGCAGTGATTCTCAACTTGGGCACTGTCACCCCTGACAGGAACTTCGGCTTCCTTCGCTTCCGCGTCAGAATCGATTAAAACTCTTTTTTTCGTTACCAGGCTTATGCTTGGTAACGAATTTCTCTAGTAACTCGTCTCATCAATCGTAGTCAGGACTTTAGTCCTGTAATGAAGCCTTAAAACGCTTACTACAAAGACGCAAAAATTATAAATACAAAAAAGTTGATGGCAAATTAGGTATTATTATTGAGGCTTTTACCTATCAGCTTAAATATTTAAGTTCCCACGGACAATGCAAAAAACTAAGTTTATTAGCTCAATAATTACCACTGCCGTGCTATTATCTACCTTGATTACTTTGGGTGGAAAAATTGCCCAAGCAGTGCAACGCCCCGTCCCGCTTTTGAAATCTAAATGTGTTAGCAGTGGACTTGGCACTTACCGCGAGCAAAATCTTGATGTTTCTATAGGCAAAGCAGTTTATACAAGTCAATTTTATCTAGGACCTGGCAACCGCTCTGCTTCCATGACTTGTAAAATAAAGCCAGATAATCGTCCTGAACCTGTGTTTAAAACTTTGAATTTGGGATTTGGAATGCGTGATAATGACACAAAAAGTCCTGGTATCGAAGTTAAGGTTTACTTAGATGGCAAGCCGGCTGAAACTCGGAGTGTAGTCCCAGCACAGCAAGCCTCATTAACACTTGATGTCAGCAATGTTAGCAATGTTGCTATAGAAGCTGTTTGCTCTCGCCCAAACGATTATTGCGACAGAGTTTACTTTTTCGATGCTGCTCTAGAGCGGAAAATTGCATTTCAACAACCGAAAAAATAGCTTTTTATCAAGTGCGCTTAAATAGTTATTTTATCTGAATGAGTGGTAATGGATAGTGGTTATTGGCTTTTTGTCAACTAACAACTAACAATTACCAATAACCGTTTCCACAGAGTAATTCACCTAACTTGAACTGACAAATCACTTTCATCAGTTTCCTTTGTAATTGGAATCTCTGTATTGCCTAGTTTGTCAGTATTGGCAACTTCATGTTTGGGATGATTTTGATGACCGGGGTTGCTTATCTTAGGTAACTCCTGTTTTGCTACATTTTCCGCTGCTTGCTTAAACAGTGGTTCGATTTTATCTCGCCAGTATTGAATATTAGGTAACTTTTCTGGATGGTCTTTATAAGCTAAAACTTTATCCCATTGACCGTTATCAAGTGCCTTGTTGATTTCATTAGATAAATCTTCTGCCTTCGCCCAATCTTGCTGCCATTGGGTAACTGTTCCTGCTGTTTGGTTCCAACTAGAAGAAGCATTTGCTGGCAGAGATTTCAGCAGTGCGATCGCTCCAGCTAAATCTCCCTGATCATACTTCTCCCTCGCTTGTTCTACAACCTGGGAACCGTTATCATCAGCAGTTAATTTATCTGATTTTTCAGCAGTAATGAATGGTTCCGAACGGAATGGATTGAATTCGTCTGGCGTTGGCGATGGAGTTGCGGCGACGACAGGTTTTGGTAGCTGGGGAATCGGTCGAGCCGCAATTAGGTTATCATCATTTACTGTCTTAATCGCAATACCTTTGTCTCGCAGACAAGAAACCCATTGTTCTGAATTAGCTATCACATCCGAGTGTGCCCAAGCCGACTTTTCATCAAGTTTAACTTGTACCCAACCGAGTTTTGTCCGCTTGCCAGTCACTTCAAAGCTGGTGTTATCAGTAACTGTTTTCAAAATATTGTCAGAATTGATTGCACTCGGCTCAGAACGGATATTAGAATTGCCCGTGACCACAGCTTCACAGGCTGCTGAAGCACCGCTACTACCAGCAAAATGGAAATCGAGATTTTTCACACCCCCAACTACATTAGTGGCGACAGCCGCCGCACCACCTGCTAATAATGCGGCAATTATTAACGGCAATAAGTCCGGTCTGTTAGACTCTTTACGGGCAGGTTTGGTAGTATGATTTGCTGGCGCAACGGCGATGGTTTGCAGCCGAGACTGTTGAGAAGTTGGTCTGTTTGCTTGGTAGCTAGAAGTTTTCGCGTATTCTTGGGGCGTCGCGCGCGAAGAAAGCAACTGCAATGATAGCAGTGCTTGCATGACGCTGTTATAGCGGTCTTTGAAGTGATAACGCACCATCTTGGTTAACACTGCCCCTAATTCCGGACTTACAGGTGCTAAATGTTGCCAAATAATTTCGCCTGTATCCGGGTCTTCTTGAAAGTCCATTGGCGATACTCCCGTCAACGCTTGAATGGCGATGATACCCAGGGAATAAATATCACTGTTGGGGCGGGGTTTGCCTTGCCCTTGTTCTGTAGGCATATAACCGGCGGTGCCCACCGCTACCGTAGCAGTGGGTTGCCCCGCCGTGGTAAGATTGGGCGATCGCAGTTGTTTAACGGCTCCAAAGTCTACTAAAACTAATTTATTATCTGAAGTACGACGAATAATATTATCTGGCTTGATATCGCGGTGAATTACGCCTTCGCGGTGGACAAATTCTAAGATGCCTAGAACTTCCAGTAACATCTGAATGACTTCGCTTTCACTCCAACGTTGACTAGGTATAAGTTCTTCGCTAAGTGTATGCCCTTCAATAAATTCTTGTACTAAATAAAATTCTTTATTTTCGTCAAAGTAAGCCAAAAGTCGGGGTATCTGGTCATGGTTCCCCAGCTTTTCGAGAGTTTCCGCTTCGCTGTGGAACATGCGCTTGGCGGTTTCAAAAACTTTGGGGTCGAAGTTTGCGCCTTTGAGGTGCTTAACAACGCAGATGGGGTTGCCCGGTCGCTTGGTATCTTGGGCAATGTATGTTTCACCAAATCCTCCGGTGGCGAGGACTCTAATTACCTGATAACGATGGTCTAATAGCTTGCCGATCATATTCCCTCCCCAGTGTTAACATCCATTTTTCCGGATGGTAATAAATATCTCCAAGTTTTCCTTGATGAAATCCGCTATCTTGAGAAAAGATTTAGGCGGAAAACGCAATTTTTTGAGAAACACATTGTTAATTTTTATTTCAATATTGCTTTTGATTTACCATGCCACCTAAAATAACCAATTCAGTCGCGTGGCAGCAGGCTGAACTGCTGATGCAACCTGCTTTCATTCGCGTTGTCGATAACATTCGCAAGCAGCTTGATGAATCTGCTTGGAAGGGAACTTACCAGGATGTACTAATTTGGTCTGCTGACACAAGTAATGAGACTAAAGCGATCGTTACCCAGCTGTTGCAAGAAATGGAAGCCGCAACACCGGAACAAGCAGTGCAAATCAGACAGACTCTTGCCAATTTACCAACGCCCCATCCAGGATATCATTTGTGTTTGCAGCGTCAAGACCAACAAGTAAACGTTGATTTGTGGGAACTGTGTTATCAAGTGTGTTTTCTTGACTACGGCACAGGTAATGAAACGGTAAAAATAGACACTGATTTGATTGATGAAACGGGTGATGTGGATTGGCTGCGTTTGGAAGCGAAGACTAAGGAGTTAGTTGAGCAAGTGTTTGCGAGTTTACCACAATAGCGAATCTGTAGGGGCGGGGAAACCCCGCCCGTAGCGGATGCAAAATGTAATATAATGCCCTGACGAATAGAATTCGCGGCGTTGTGCGTACAGAGCTTACCTGCGTGGGCTAAGAGGGAAAGGGAGGCGATCGCTTTTTGTTGAAGGTTCTCAGGTAGTAAGGGCTTCAGCCCTTAATTTGAGCGGTAAACCGCTCACTACGTATGAACCAGGACAGTATTTTGGTGAATATACTCATAAAGGCATTTTGCAACATACTCAGCTAATTTAACTGGAACTGCATTCCCTATCATTTGTTCCAGGTCTGTTTTTGAACTTTCAAAAATAAAATTAGGTGGAAATGTTTGTATGTAGCTGCGTTCAATCGTAGTTAAAGGTCGTAATTCCGCCGTAAGGGGTGCAGCATCACCAGGATGAATTTTGTAATTTTTAGGAATCGGTCTATTAACACCTCTAATTGTCGGACTTGGTTCGTCAATACTAAATATTGCTCTTCTTTTATAGCTTCTCGGATGTCGATAATAATATTCAATGCCTAAATCGCCCAAGTATTCTCTAATTGTTTTTGGTTGTTTATCTAAATTAACTTCTAAATAATATTCTAAAGCTTTATCTTCGCCACCAAGTTGTCCTATACAAAAAAAACGTTTACGCTTTTGCGGTACACCACATAAGCTAGCATCTAATATCTTTTCACTGAGTCCATATCCAGCTTCTTTAAAAATATCCCTAGCTACTTTATATTTAGCGCTTTTGGCTAATCTATCTACATTTTCCATAACAAAGCATTTAGGTTTGACACTAGCCACGATTTCCGCAAATTTTATAGTTAAATCGCCTCTTCC
This sequence comes from uncultured bacterium, assembly GCA_964245695.1. Taxonomy (GTDB): domain Bacteria; phylum Cyanobacteriota; class Cyanobacteriia; order Cyanobacteriales; family Nostocaceae; genus Hassallia. Next base: position 9,381 of record CAXTNZ010000216.1, read on the forward strand.
TAAATTTTCATCTCGCTTACCAGCGCTAGAAAAATCTTGACAAGGTGGACCACCTATAATTATATCTGGGTTAATATTTTTGATAATTTCAAAATTATCTAAAGCGGCAATATCACATAAAATCACATCGTGATTAAAGTTTTTTTGATAAACTTTCATGGCTATTTCCCAGTTATCAAAGGCTGCGGCTATTTTAAATCCTGCATTTTGAAATCCGAGAGATAAACCGCCACATCCGGCAAATAAATCTATGACTTTTAAGGATGAATGCAATTCTAATTTATGATTTTCTTTTCCCATGACATCTATATAGTACCAAAAGCATCATCAAAAATTTCCGGATTACTTAAAATGATAGCATCAAGTCTTCTTTCGGGACTTAGAAAATTTTGCCCTCCACCTAAGATAATGTGTTTAATTTCTGCTTTAGTTATTCTATGTTTTATCAGTTCTGCACAGGTCATATACTGGCGCGTACTAGCTCCACTTAAAGCAAAAGCCTTATCGTTCTTGGTATTGTATGTCAAAGTATCAATAATTAATTTATGATGAATTTTACCAGTTTTGGCAAATTCATATAGCATCTTCGCCAGCCATACAACTGAGCGCATAGGGCGTTGTATAACTTCTTCACCAGATTTAGTAAAACTTTTCGTCACATCTACAAACAGCCTAGTAAAAGCAAAGTTACTTCAGACAAAAATATCTAAGCAATTTTCATATAACTTTGATGTTTTTCCTATAGTTTTCCAAACTAGTTGCATAACTAAGGGCTGTTGTATATTTAGATTACTAAATAATAACCTGTCGAGAGCATCAGTTAAGTCAGGGATAAATGGCAATACTGAACGTATGCTTGACCAATCATCAATATTACGGCAAACCGGGTCAAGATAAGTAAGTAATTCTTGTTGAGATTCTTGAAATCTTTCGGCGATGCTAACGCTAAATAAACAATCGTATCTGGTCTTGTTACAATCTCACAACCATATTTGTCGTCGGTTAGACGATATGTTTAGTTATCTGGTAAAGCTGTTAGCTTTATTTCTAAGCAACGTAAGCAAGAATCTTTTGTAGAAGTATCAAGTGTCACTAAGTCTACCCTTGGTAATCTTCCTATTACTATTTTTAGATATGGAACGTAATCACTTTCAAATGCAAAAAATAAATCCCGCTTCGCAAGATTTATTCCAAATATTTAGCTAAAATCGATTTTTGTATGTTTAACTTTTAGCGTTTCGTTAAGAGTGAGATAAACAGCCTCAAATTTATGAAAATGCATGTAACAAGCAAGTGAGGCGGGAAAAGAATTATTAAATTGGTTTTTTCCTCAACTATCTCTCAGAGAAAAATTTCTATTAGAATGCGTTAAGCCAAATAGTCTAGGTTGCAAACTGTGACTATCTATCATGTTCTTAATAAAATGGAATATGAGAAAAAGTAATTAAAAAATTATACATGAATATTGTTTATCGGCTGCAAGGCGTTGAATTTGAATGGAACGAAAACAAGGCACAAAGCAACATTGAAAAACATGATGTTACATTTGAAGAAGCCGCAGAGGTTTTCTTTGACCCTTTTTACCAAGTGGGTGATGCTACAGCAAATAACGAACAGCGTGATTTCATCATTGGGTATTCTCTTTCCGAACGCTTATTACTTGTAGTTTATGTAGAACGTGTCAAGCGATCGCGCATAATTTCCGCCCGTCCAGCTACTCGCACTGAAAGAAAGTTATATGAAGAATCCTGAAGAACTTGAACTAAATCTGCGACCTCGTGCAACAGAAACAGTATCGATAAAGATACCAACAAACACATTACAATCTCTGAAAAAAGTTGCCGCTAGTCGAGATATGTCTGTTGAAGCTTTACTCAAATTCTACATTGGGCAGAATTTGCGGCAAGATTTAGCTAAATTATTCTCTGACCGTGTAATTGAGTCAACCGCTCAAGTTTTAGCACGGCACATCCAATCAGAAGACGAAATTGCAACGATTATTCAAGAAATTCAAACAGAAATAACTCGTTAGGTAAACTTAAAATCAAATGGAAGATTAGAAACAGCGCATACTAATTATCAGGTAAAATAACTCGCCTGTAGGATATTTGATAATATTTTCATGCTGTAAGTTGATTTATCCTTTATTTTACAATCAAAAATTGCTATCACCATGTCCAAATCTGCAATTGACACCAACGACGCAGCAGCTATCCAAGCAGCGCAGAATTCTGTGGCTGTATGCGATCGCTCTCACTGCGGTCTTATCCGTGTTTCTGACGTTGACCGCATCCGCTTTTTACACAATCAAACTACTAACGATTTTCAAAGTCTCAAACCAGGACAAGGCTGTGATACCGTAATGGTGACATCCACAGCCAGGACAATTGACTTAGCAACAGCTTACGTTTTAGAAGATGCAGTGCTGTTACTAGTTTCGCCCAATCGCCGGGAATTTCTCATGCAATGGCTGGATAAATACATCTTTTTTGCCGACAAGGTGCAATTGACAGATGTCACCGATGAAACAGCAACCTTCAGCCTCATCGGACCAGGAAGCGACACCATCATCGAAAAGTTGGGTGCTGAAGCAATTATCGGTCAACCTTACGGCACTCATCAACTATTTGATGGTGGGATGCGCGTAGCTGTGGGTAGTGGTTTAGCTTCGCCCGGATATACTCTGATTTTACCAGCATCTCAGAAGGCGACGGTATGGCAGAAAATTGTCGAAGCTGGAGCGCAAGAAATGAGCGCTCGCGCTTTTAATGTGTTGCGAATCTTACAAGGAAGACCAGCCCCAGAGCATGAACTGACTGATGATTACAATCCTCTGGAAGCTGGTTTATGGCATACTATTTCCTTTAGCAAAGGTTGTTATATCGGACAAGAAACCATCGCCCGTTTAAATACATACAAAGGTGTAAAACAACACCTTTGGGGTATTCGTCTCAACGCGCCGGCGGAAATCCAAAGTGCGATCGCCATCGGGGATGAAAAAGTCGGCAAACTTACAAGTTACACCGAAACCGCCGATGGTTACTTTGGACTTGGTTACATCCGCACCAAAGCAGGTGGCGTCGGCTTGAAAGTTCAAGTAGGAGAAACCGAAGGCGAAATAGTAGAAATCCCGTTTGTTTCTCACGAATACCCACAGTAGAGTGTTAGGAATTTAGTTTTTTCATTT
>CAXTNZ010000217.1:0-12439 GCA_964245695.1 uncultured bacterium
TTTATGTATTTAAATTTATTGTTTTTTTACGTAAAAACCATAGTAATTTTCGTGCATAAGCATATAATACACAGCATATTTTGCAACAAGCAGAAGTATTGCTACGGTTTTTTATCAACTGATAATCAGAAAATTTACGTATGTATAAATTAAAAAACTAAATTATGGCTCTAAGTGAAATTACATTTGAATGATTGGAAAAATTTTGGCAAATTCACCCCCTCATACCGTTTCACTTTAAAGTTGAAATAAATAGACCGCACGGGAGCAGCTTTGCTGGGGACAGGGGGAAAGAAGTTAGGAAAAATAATTTGTATTAGGCATGAGCGTGAAATGGTATCAGGCAATTATTTCTGTATTGGTGAATGCAGCCGTAACGACCACCTCTCAGTCGCAAGCGCCTGGAAGTTAAGCTTTTAATTTGAACCTTTATATACTTATCGGGGGGTGGGATGAGGAATTTATGCAAAGAATACAAAATGTTTACATTTCTTTGCATGATTCTCTGAAAATGAAGCGGCGTGAGCGGGGGACGATTAACCGATTATCAGGCGCTGTTTGTGTCGCCTGCGCTACCGTAAGCGCTGCTACAAATTGAACAAAGCCTGTTTACAAACAAAAGATAGGGGCACAACTGCCGTTGTGCCCCTACCGTGTTGTGTATGAATTTGGGTAATTGGCTAAACAGCACCACTGTTTTTGTTAAACAGAACGGCTACCGTTTTGAAAATCAGCTTTAAATCGTACAGTAAGCTCCAGTTTTTTTGATATTGTAAATCCAGGCGAATGACATCCTCAAAGCTACGTACAGCAGAACGCCCATTTACTTGCCATTCTCCAGTCATACCAGGTTTTACATCCAAACGTTGCCACTCGGGTACTTCATACCGTTCCACTTCATCGGGTGTGGGGGGTCTGGTGCCAACTAAACTCATCTCTCCTTTAAGGACGTTCCAAAATTGTGGCAGTTCATCCAAACTGGTTCGCCGCAAAAAGCGCCCTACCCGTGTAATTCTTGGGTCATTCTCATTCTTAAAAAAGGCACCTGCCACTTGGTTTTTGACTTGGGATTTCTTCGCTTCCGCATCCACACACATTGAGCGGAATTTCCAAATCTGAAAACGTTTACCCATCCATCCACAGCGGGTTTGCTTAAAGAAAATGGGACCGGGATCGTTGAGTTGAATCGCAATGGTAATGGGAATAAACAAAACTCCCGTAATCACCAATCCTACCAGTGACCCGATAAAATCTATAAAACGTTTCATCCAAGAGCGCACAGAAGGATGAGTAGTAGGTAACTGCTCTTCCCACTGACGAGGTTGTATTGGCTTTGCGTCGCCAACAGACTCAATGGGAAAAACCTCATCTAGTCCTGTGAGGTTTAGTACTGCCATTACCTGCGGGGTAACATTCCGCAGTGTCATTTCAATCTTTTTTTCCTGGGCAGTTTTCCAATTACTGACTAGGGCACCTAAACCACTACTATCCATAAAAGTAGTTTGGTGAAAATCAATAATTATTTGCTTGGGATGTGAACTTATCTCGGTTAACTCTTGGCAGGTTTGCTTAAAGGTTACAGCCTCAAGCACGCTCAACCGTGCGGGTACCTGCACTATAGCCGTGTCGTTTAGGGAAGTAACCGGAAAATCTACCTCTTTGGGTTGGCTAGTCATGAAGCTCTGCACTTTCGTTGCCTTGTAAATTTAATCTGCCAAACACTATGTTCTCTTAGCGAGTAACTTAACTAAATGATTAATCATTAGGAATTACAATTAATCGTTTTTTGGCTTGGGGTGAGATTGGATATCGTCTACGACGATTCACAATATAACAAGAAGCTAAAAAAGATCCTTGTTGTTGTGCCGGCGCGACGAGTACGCGTTGCTATCATCAAATGACTGCTAAATCTACTGTTACACCCACCGCACGCCTGGTCGAGGTCTTTTCTGCCATTCAAGGGGAAGGACTGAATGTGGGAACACGTCAAATTTTTATTCGCTTTGCTTTTTGTGACTTGCGCTGTCACTTTTGCGATAGCGCTCACACTTGGAATGCACCCCTTAGTTGTCGGATAGAGCGATCGCCTGGATTACGCGATTTTGAAATTCACTCGAATCCTGTCCCACTACCCATATTAATACAATGGGTTGAGCGGCAAAATCTACCTTGTCTACACGATAGCATTAGCTTGACTGGGGGCGAACCACTTCTTCATGCGCCATTTTTGGCGAAATTTTTACCGCAAGTGCGCTCGACCACTGGTTTACCTATATACCTGGAGACTGGGGGACATCGCCCAGAACAACTGGCGATGATTCTGCCCTATTTGGACTCTGTGGGTATGGATTTGAAGCTACCTAGCACGAGTGGCGAAAGTCGCTGGCAAGAACATGAAAAATTTCTCCAATTATGTTATGCTTCACATTTACAGGTTTTTGTCAAGATAATTGTTTCAGAAAACACAGACCCAGCTGAGTTGGAACGTTCCGCCGAATTAGTGGCAGCAGTCAGTCCGTCCATCCCAGTATTTTTACAACCTGTCACACCTTTAGCACCGTCCGAGCAATTCACTCAAACGCCTGTGCTTGCTTGTTCTCCCGACCAAGTTTTGATTTGGCAAGCTTTGATGAAACGGTTGGTGAAGCAAGTCCGTGTAGTGCCGCAGACGCATAAAATGCTTAATCAGCTATGAAGGCGACGCTTTACTGGGGACTGGGGATTAGAAAAGAATTTTCCTTATCTTTAGCCCTTAATTTTCTCATCTCTAATCCCCAATTAACCTATTTATAAAGTTGCCATCAAGTAAAAAATAAATCTTATGAAATTTCCCAGGAAAAATCAGTACATTAGTTGATCGTTAACTTGTTCTTAATACCAAAGTCAGATGCTGAAAAAGGTGATTATTTGGGTCTTAGCCATGATTCAAGCAAGACATTGGCTTTGCGTATTAAGCTGTTCGGTGATAGTCTGTGCAGCTAGTATTACAGGGTATGCAACATCTGCTTACGGTCTTTCTTTCACCAATGCTCTGACAATTCCTGGTGAAAGTACGGATTTGTATAAACCTAATAGCAAAAATGCTAACGATAACCGCCTGGGTGGTTTTTTCTCGGATCTCTACTACGATCGCTACAGCAATGTGTACTACGGTCTTGTAGATCGAGGTCCTGGTGGTGGTGTCATCCCCTACAATACGCGAGTAGAGAAATTTTCCCTCGATGTTGACCACAACACAGGCGCAATTAGTAACTTCAAGCTACTAGATACTATTCTTTTCACCAAGAATGGTGAAAACTTCAACGGCTTAAACCCCAAGTTACTCAACGGTAATTCCGGAGTTCTGGGTCTGAGCCACGATCCAGAAGGATTTACAATTGCTCCTAAGGGCAATTTCTACGTTTCTGATGAATATGGTCCTTCTGTCTACGAATTTAACCAGAATAGCTCTTTCAAGAGAGCATTCACCATACCAGAAAACTTAATTCCCAAAGCTGGAGGTGACACCAACTATACAACTAGTAGCCCAACTACTGGTCGTCAAAGTAACCGGGGCTTTGAAGGTGTGACTTTGAGTCCAGATGGTAGCAAATTGTATACTTTATTCCAAGATCCTTTAGTTAACGAGGGTTCGCCAGATGGACGCAGCAGCCGCAATCTCAGACTTGTAGAATTTGACACAAAAACAGGTAAAAGCAGCGCTCAATATATTTACCAACTCGAAGATATCGCGGATATTAATAATCGCATTCCCGGTACTAAAGATGATTTTAAATCTACCCAACAAGGTCGCAATATTGGCATTAGTTCGATAACAGCCTTGAATGACAAAGAATTTTTAGTGCTGGAACGAGATAATCGCGGAATTGGTATAGATGATCCCGAAGGTCAAACGCCTGTTGGTAGTAAACTTTACAAAATTGACTTGACAGGTGCAACGGATATTAGTGGTATTAGCTTGGCGGGTACAAATACCCTACCTTCTGGTGTCACACCTGTAAGCAAATCCTCGTCCCCATTTCTTGACATTGCTAATATTCTGAAAACAAGCGGACAGCCAATTCCAGAAAAGTTTGAAGGTTTGGCGATCGGTCCTCAACTCGCTGATGGTTCCTACGCAATTCTGGTGGGTACAGATAACGATTTCAGCGTGACTCAGAATGACAACGACGTACAGTTTGATGTTTGTACGGGAGGTACTCAAGTCGCGATTGATGGCGGCTGTCCAAAAGGACAGTCTTTGATTCCTACCTATCTTTACTCTTTTAAGGCTAGCAGTCAGGAATTGAAGGGATTTGTCCCGCCAAAAAAAGTGCCAGAAGCAACTACAACCTCTGGGTTAATGCTGCTGGGTTTAAGTGGTTTCTGGCTGAAGCGGCGACTAAGGTAATGGGAAGAGGGGGAGATAAGGGAGATAAGCAAGAATTATTTTTGTCTCCTTGTCCCCTTGTCGCTTACTTCCCCTACTTCCCCTACTTCCGCTAGTTTCTACATTCCCCCGTCGTCAAAAGTCTTGGATTTAGCTTTTGCTTTATTGGCGCTGCGTTTGAGTGCAGAGAGGCGTCCTTCGTATTTAGAGCGTTGGCGCTTGCTGGGAGTGTTGTCAATCAAGGTTTTTAAAGCACTACCCAGACTTTTGTAGGCGTTGGGAAGGGTATAACCAAAGCGAGTTGCTAGTGCGATCGCTTTTTCATCTGCATCGATCAATTCTCTTATTTGTTTTTCGCCACTATTCTTTTGATATAATCGCCACCCGGAAACGCCACACAGAGCCAAAGCTAACACCAGCAGCAATCCATCCTGCACCCACAACTCACCGACAGCACCTCCTAAACCAATCGCTAGAGCCGCCATTTCCCAACCATCTTTAGGGATAGTGTCATTTTGCACGCGGGCGACTTCGTGCCAAAAAAGTAGGTTACGCTGATCCATTGCGAGCGCATCCCATTTCACCAAGTCGATTTGAATTTCTACCTGGTCTTTGCCAATTTCTTCGCAGCGGACCAGGGGTGGATTAACCTCAGTTGTGCCTTCAACCGTAACCCAGCTCTGCAATTCTGGCGGTAGTAAGTTTTTCAACCGCCGGAGTTCACTCATTTCCGCTTTGGCAGAGGAGGTTGCATAGGATGTCATAAAATCCTGCCCTAGAAAAATTCAGTATATAGTGAGGGTATCACTTTGGAGTATAGCTAATGCGAGTGATGATTCGCCTCACTCGTTAGGAAAACTTCCGCGTTTTTTCCGTGCTTCCATTGCTTTTTCCAGAAGTTCTAGTAATCCTGGAGCCTCTTCTTGAATACTCAGCAATAGTCTTTCGCCGAGTTCCACATTTCCAGGATCTTGACCTGTTACCATCACCTCTTGCAGACGCGGGATGGCGACGCTATCGACAATCTGAATCAAACCACTCAGACAGCGGTTAAATTGTTTTTCTGTGAGAATTGAGTCTTCGAGGGGAAACTCAATAATCGCACGGATTTCGCCATCGGATGGGTCGTACTCCCATTGAAGCATTTTCGTTTCCCAGGAAATGGCAAGCATCGTCTGTAGGATAGCTCCTTTGTAAGGATGGTCTTTCACTCCCGCCAGAACTTGAGGCGCAAATACCCGGAAAAATTTTCCCTCTTCATCCAGCTGGACAACAATCAGGAAATCTTCTAGGTTTTCAGCTTCCACACCTGTGATAATACGGTCTTCTTCGTCATCGAAACGGTAGTCCCAACCAAGTTTGTCTAGGTATTTGGCAATCTGTTGCAGATTAGCTCCCATAAAAGCCTCATAACGAACGGTGGAGCGGCTGTCACCAGACCTAGTTTAACTTGCTAGGGGCAACGGCATAGCGTGGTATTGATATCTTTTGTTTTCTTCGTCCTTAATTATAGGTAAAATTCATTACTCAGCTACTATTTGGGGTTATTTAGGGCTTTTAGAATAAGGCGATCGCCATTATCCGTCCAATAACAGATTTAAGTAAGTTGTGGTTGTTACTTAAAATAGAACGACTTCTGTATAAATAAATATGTCTAACTATTCGACCATAACAGCAGCGATTATCCAGCAAGCTAAAAAGCTTGAGAATACTTTACCAATAAAAAACGAAGCTTGCCGTCCCAAATTCTTTTTTCACCCCGAACCTACTCCAAAAGTTTGCCTTTTATTCCACGGATTTACTGCGGGTCCCTATCAGTTTGAACCACTAGGAAAAGCATTATTTGAAGCAGGTTACAATGTTTTAGTTCCGTTGCAGCCCGGTCATGGAGTCGCCGGAAAATGGGACAAAGATAATCCACCTCCTTTGCCAAGTGAAATCGAAATTTATCAACAGTTTGCTCTTTCTTGGTTGGAAGTTTCGCAAAAATTAGGAAATCAAGTAATCGTCGGCGGATTATCTACAGGGGGAAATTTAGCAGCTTGGTTATCACTAGAACGTCCTCAAGAAATTGAGCGAAGTTTATTATTTGCGCCATCGCTTGGTAGTAATAATGCAGTAGTAGATTTTTTAGTAGAAGTGTTGCCTATTTATTACGAATGGCTAAATAAAGATAATTCCGGTAACTTTGGTTATGATGGCTTTTTGATTCCAACATTTCGGATATTTTTGGATATGGGTAAAGAGATTTTGGAGCGCGTGGAAAAAGAGCCAACAGTGCCGATGTTTGTGATTTATAGTGAAAGCGATCGCGCTATCAACCACCACGAAATAGAAATTTTATTTGACTCTCTATTAAAACAGCAGCCAAAATCATGGTATCACCGCTTTGATAAAAGTCTAGAAATTCCGCACACGATGATGACTAAAGCCGAGGGAAATAAATATCAAGACTTGCTGATTACCTTAGTTAAAGCTTATGTGGAAAGCGATATAACTTGGGATGAATTGATAAAAGTGGGTTATCAGATATTGCAAGGAAAAACTTTTGATGCGGCTGTGAGTGAATTAGATTTAGCTGATAGAGTTACTCCAGATTTGTCAGTTTTGCTGGCGGTGATGGATGATAAAATGATTGTTGAAGCTTATAAGTGAAGTCAAGATATAAGTTTTTCAACGCGGAGGGGAGGCAGCGCGTTGCGGGGGTTCCCCCCGTTGTAGCGACTGCCGTCGCGCAGAGGTAAACGCAGAGGAGCGCAGAGTTATATTTTATTCTCTTATTCTGTTCCTACTCTGTGTTCTCTGTGCCTAGTAAGGTTCGTAAAAGATATGAAAGCGAGTTTAGAAAATCTGGAGAGAAGCGGTGCTGCGGGGAACTAAGTAAATTGCAAATAGCTGTTATGAAGCCTCTGCTAACTGTAAAACTTCACGCAAGTTTTCACTATGAGCTATTAAGCCATTTGCATTGTAAGCAACATATTGATTTTTATATAAATCTAACAACATTTGGCGGTTGTGGTTCAGCCATTTCAGCATTTCGCGGCTTTCATTTTGAGAAGGTGCTTTACTCATACATATTGCAATTTATCAATTAAGAAATAAAAAATGAAAAGTTTAGATATTTTTAAGCAGCTTTCCCGTTTACCTTTTATTGTAGGCATGGGTTGGCAGGAGAAGGTTGCTCCCGCTAAAACTTGAAAGTAGACAGCATTGCTCTTTTTTTGGGAGCATCCCAAATGTTTAAATTGCCCACAGACTAGAAGTCTGGGGCTACACAAACAAAGCCTGCCGACTCAGGCTAGAAATTAGTCCGCGTAGGCGGACTTGGTTTGTGTAGCCGCGATTACGAACATCGCCCAGTATTTTTGCAGGCATTGGGATGCTCCCCTTTTCTTTGTCTATGTCCTCTGTGCGGTTAAATACATAAACTTTACATTGAAACCGAGTTTCCAAAAGTTTTGATGAAGATTCTTCTTCACCTTACTTTAGTGTTAGAGTATAATTTGTATCTAATTTCTGGGGGTTCTGTCAGTAGTGATTGTGTGAAAAATTACGTAGAGAGCAGAACAAGAAATGAAAAAAAGGTATAAGTTAGCAATAGCTGCCGCTGCTGTGAGTATGGGCTTCTCTGGTGTAGGTGCAAAATCGGCACAGGCGGCAGTCGTCACTTTTAGTGGTTTTGACCCTGGTGTAGGACCAGGACAATCACGCCCTAATTCTGATGGGGCTGCGGCTTCATTTGATGGGGCGGCTGGTACATTGGGTACTGTGAACAAGATTGATTTTGAGAATCTTGCGGTGACAAGTTCCACCTCACTGACTGTAGCTCCTGGTGTCACTGCAAATTGGTTTAATCAAGGAGCGAATACGATTGAGACAGGGGGAGACCAAGGGTTTGGATATAACACGACATCAGGAGGGAGCAATTACGCACAGGTGATCGCCAACAATTCCAGAGCAGCAGTTGGAGTAACTTTTAGCTTTGCCAACGCAATTCAAGCTTTTGGTGCCTACTTCACAGGAGTTGGTAATTTTCCTGGGAATACGTTTATTAATTTCACTGATGGCACGTCGCAGTCGCTCCCCCTTTCTGAAAGTTCCTCAGGCGGAGTGCAATTCTTGGGATTTACAGACTCTGGCAAATTAATCTCCTCAGTCACAGTGCAGGAAAACCCAGAACCTATAATTGGTGTACCTTTCAGTATAGGTGGTGACAGATTTGGGATAGACGATGTCCGCTATGTCAATTCGTCTCAACCAGTTCCTGAACCCTTGACAATCGGTGGCTCTCTAGCAGCAGGTGGTATCGGTTGGCTGATGAAGAGAAGGCATGCAAAGTCAATGAAGGTTAAAGTTTAACCTCTAGACTTGCAACTATAAACCGAAAACCAGGCGATCGCCCAAAAGACGATGTATTCTGCGCGATCGCGATCGCGCTTTTCCTTCTCTTGGCGTCCTTGGCGTCTTGGCGGTTTAAAAAAAAGGTGCGTTACGCTATCGCTAACACACCCTACAAAATTTCTCTGAGGCTGAGGTTAAATCTTAGCGTCTTCCCTTACCAACTTATCCCAACCCAAATCTTTCAAATTATTATTCCGACGCAACGGACGAGTCACCAACTCCAAAATATCCCGCGCATTAGTAAAGCCGTGAATTTGAGCAAAAGTGAACTCCACAGACCACTTAGTATTAATCCCGCGTGCTTCCAACGGATTAGCGTGAGCCATCCCAGTAATCACCAAATCAGGCTTCAACTCATAAATCCGCTGAAGCTGATTGTAATTATCCGGCTTCTCGACAATAGAAGGTAGGGGTGAACCCATTTCCTGACAAGTTTTCTCTAACAACACCAACTCAGCAGCTTGATAACGCTTATCCATATAAGGGATGCCGATTTCCTGAACAGTCATCCCGCAGCGCACCAAGAACCGCGCTAAAGAGACTTCCAGCAAGTTATCACCCATGAAGAATACAGACTTGCCGCGAATCAATTTTACATAATCTTCCAAACCTTCCCAGATTTGTGCCTCGCGCTCATCCAAACCTTTCGGGGTAATATTAAACACCGAGCAGATTTTCTCAATCCATGCGCGAGTACCATCTGGTCCAATCGGGAAGGGTGCGCCAATTAGCTTGCACTTGCGGCGCCGCATCAAAGTTGTAGCTGTGCGGCTAAGAAAAGGGTTGACACCAGCGACATAATACCCTTCTTCGAGTACAGGCAGTTCAGTGAAGCGTTTGGCAGGCAACCAGCCGGAAACTTTTATACCTTGTCTCTTCAACTCCAAAGTTAACTGAGTAACAACCGGATCGGGGAGAGAACCAAATAAAACCAAAGGCGGATGGTCTACGTACTCGGATTCATCTTGAGCTACATCTTCTTTCTTCTTACCGAAGTTGAGCAATTTAGCGATCGCATTCCGCTCGTTTTTGTCTGTTTCCGCTACGGGAACTTTATCAGGACAACGATTAGCCATCGCAGCTAAGACGGTATCTTCTCCTTGAGTAAACGCGTAATCTAGACCATTAGCACGCGCTACGACGATGGGGATACCAATTTCCGATTCTAGCTTGGGTGCCAAGCCTTCTAAGTCAGTTTTGATGATTTCCGTGGTGCAAGTGCCAATCCAGACAATCACGCTGGGGTTGCGATCGCGTTTAATTTGCAAGCACAACCGCTTTAACTCTTCATAATCATTCAGCTGTGCCGAAATATCTCCCTCTTCCAACTCTGCCATTGCATAGCGGGGTTCAGCAAAAATCATCACCCCCATCGCGTTTTGGAGGAAGTAGCCACAAGTCTTTGTCCCAATCACCAAAAAGAAGCTATCTTCGATTTTTTGGTATAGCCAAGCTACGCAGCTAATTGGGCAAAACGTGTGGTAATTACCAGTTTCACACTCAAAATTTAAAGCTGATGGTTCTTGAGTAGCAGTCATTTTAGTATTTTCTCCCCTTATTATTTAACGTTGCGGCAGGTGGAAGCGATTAGCAATTAGAGATTAGCTATCTTCATGCGTCAAACCACCAATAATGGGGAGGCTGGTATCTAGGCTAAAAACTAATTGCTAACGGCTTTATCAAAGCAGTAATTATGTGTTGGGGAAGAGACGGGCAATTTCTGAGTCGTCAAAAACGTCAGATGGCAAGTCTTCCCCTGAAAACATTTTTTTATCGACTTGACGAGTTGAGGCTGCTGTCTCTTCAGCCCAGACATCAGACAACACGTCGTTAAACGCATTTTCGTCTGGTGTATTCAACTGCTCACGCATCTGTTGAGGGTTTGCTTCAGGTGTCGTTGCTGCGGAGATTTTGCTGTGGCTGTCCTTCAATTCACCGAAGGAAATATCGCCAAACTCATCTACAGCTTTTACGCTGGATGTCTGGGGGATTGAGTTTTGCCCATGAGATAAGGAAACATCGCCAAATTCTTCATTTGGTGACACCAGTGTTTCCTCCTGGGAATCCACCATTACGAACTCGTGAACTATCGCCTTTTCCCCAAAGCCATTTGTCTGGAGAATTGTCAATGTTTCATCATAAGGTGTTTGCCCCATGATTACTTCTGACTCATCCATGTTTTCTCCGGCTTCTACAGGTTGGACGCGGTTACTCAAAGCAATGTCAGGGTCAAAATGCAAATCCAGCACTTGTATTAGGGTCTCAGCGTCTGGATTCAATTTGGCAAAGGGCAGCATCAACTGCGCTAGCTTTGGTTCCAGCGCGTTAACCACTCCCAGGATGAGGTAAGACGGTGGTCGCTTACCACCATCGGGGGTGGAAACCGATGCTATTTCCATGTGGAGGGTAATCCAGTCACGATTCACCAGGAAAAATTGCAGCCACTTTTGTCTTAAAGAATCTGTAAAGCTGTAAAAGAAAGCCATATTGTCCCTCATCCTGACAAATAGATGATTTATACAATCATCAAGTCTAATTCCTCTTCCTTATTAGTAACTTGGGGTTTACTCGGATTTAGATAAAAATCGGACAATAAAGAGAACAATTCGCGGTCTGGCGCATCGTTCGGTACAACACCTTCTGGACGCGATAAAATCTGGTCGGCGATGCTGAGGTAGTAATCGCAAACGTAGTTCAGAGAAGGATCATTCTCTGCCATTTCAAACAAGGTCTTGCCTTTGACGCGGGAAACACGAATATCTTCAATCAAAGGTAATACTTCCAGCACTGGCATGGGTACCGCTTCGATATATTTCTCAATCAAGTCACGCTTAGAGGTGCGATTACCAATTAACCCAGCTAGACGTAGTGGATGAGTCCGTGCCTTTTCGCGTACCGAAGCCGCAATGCGGTTAGCAGCAAACAAAGCATCAAACCCGTTGTCAGTAACAATCAAGCAGTAATCGGCATAGTTCAGGGGTGCTGCAAAACCGCCGCAAACAACGTCACCGAGAACGTCAAACAAAATCACATCGTATTCATCAAAGGCGTTGAGTTCCTTCAGTAGCTTAACTGTTTCGCCGACTACGTAACCGCCGCATCCAGCACCTGCTGGGGGACCACCCGCTTCAACACAATCAACTCCGCCGTAACCTTTGTAGATTACATCTTCTGGCCAAACATCTTCGTAGTGATAGTCTTTTTCTTGAAGAGTGTCGATAATCGTCGGAATCAAAAACCCGGTCAGGGTGAAAGTACTATCGTGTTTGGGGTCACACCCAATTTGCAGAACTTTCTTTCCGCGTCTGGCTAGGGCGACAGAGATGTTACAGCTGGTTGTGGATTTACCTATACCACCTTTTCCGTAAACTGCTAATTTCACTTTTGTTTGCCTCTTATAGTTTATTTTCAAACTCTTGGCTTAAACACTTGCCTTCACCTAGCCGCAAAAAGTGCGCGATGTGTGAGGTGTTCGAGTGTCATTATTGTCCAAATTCAATGGAAAAGAAAGTGGCTCTGAATCTGTCATAGGGTTATATTAAACAAATTTGGTCTTAATTAATCAATTTCTGGTCTTAACTCTATATAAAAGTTTACTAAGCTCTAAAAAAACTAAATTTTAAATTTTATGTTTTTTAATAAATAAAAATAGTTACAAAAGACAAAAAC